>JAHEKB010000085.1 GCA_024638525.1 Bacteroidota bacterium | reverse complement strand
GAATTGATGATCCCTCGAAATCAAAGGTCCAAGAGCTATTGGCATGCTTGAACAAAAGCATCCAGAGTGCATAGGACAAAGCATTCAGTTTACGACCCAATGGAGTGGGTGCTCCCAAAATATAGTGCATGCGTTCATGACTTTTTAACAGCAGTATGGCAGCTATTATTTCATTTTTATCGGGATCAACTACTTCGATAACCTCTGCTCTATCTTGCTTGATCAATGGAATGATTAAGTCGTTAAGATGCTGATAATCAATAGTTGATAGCTGAGGGTTTAAATTGCCATAGGCCTCTCTATACAGCTTGATTGCATGAGAAGCAGTCATGCTGTTTCGCAGCTGTAACGGACGGTCTTTTAGCTTCCTGATATTCTTCCTCAGGTCTTTACTAAATCCGGCAAGTAGCTTTTCTGGGCTGCTGTTCAGTGGTAGAATGAGATTGGTTCTCTTGCGGCGATCAAAGCCAGGCAGATCCAAATTGCTATTGATTCTTATATCTGAATAGCGGGCCTTGATTAGGTCTGATATCAACTCAAGTCCCTCATCATCAGGCATTTCTCCTACCCACTTACAGACTTGTGTAAATACGGGCTGAAAGCAAAATTGAAATAGAGAACGTCTTGAGTATGGAAGGGGAATACCGCCTTCATAATCACCGAAGACCACTGCATCCCACTGACAAAAACTGTTCAAATGATCGCTCCACGAATAGACAGATCCGTACTCTGAATTCGCATTCATTTGATCCCATGCTTGCAGATCAATTTGATTATGCCTGAGGAATTGGAACAATTTTCTTTTTCTAAAGCTAATATATATCCCTTTGAACTCACTGGCGAATGAGCTTTGGATTTTGACCAAATATTCTTTGAAAATTACTCTTGCTAAAATCGTGCTTAAGCCTTGTATTTGCAGGAGCGAACAGCTCATTCAAAAGAGCCTGAAAAAATTTCCGATTAGGCACTTGCAAACTAATTCATAAGTGCTACTTTTGCAGACCTTTTTAGAAACTGCAGAAATAGTATATGCCAACGATACAACAACTAGTAAGAAAGGGGAGAAAGCAACTCACTAAAAAGAGTAAGTCCAGAGCACTTAACTCTTGCCCTCAAAGAAGGGGTGTTTGCACCAGGGTCTATACGACCACTCCCAAGAAGCCTAATTCGGCCATGAGAAAAGTGGCTAGAGTAAGGCTTACCAACGGAAATGAGGTTAATGCCTACATTCCGGGTGAAGGCCATAACCTACAAGAACACAGCATTGTTTTAGTGCGTGGTGGTAGGGTAAAAGATCTTCCAGGAGTTCGATACCACATTGTACGTGGTGCCTTAGATACAGCAGGTGTTGAAGGAAGAACCCAGAGAAGAAGTAAGTACGGAGCTAAAAGACCTAAGAAATAATGAGAAAGTCAAAGGCTAGAAAAAGAGACATTGTTCCCGATCCGCGATTTAACGACGTGATGGTTTCGCGTTTTATCAATAATATGATGATGGGTGGGAAGAAAGACAAGGCCAGAAAAATCTTCTATGATGCCATAGATATAGTGGGATCAAAATCAGAAGAGGAAGAAGGCATTGAAGTATGGAGAAAGGCATTGAACAATATCATGCCATCGGTCATGGTAAAAAGTAGACGTGTTGGCGGTGCTACTTTCCAAATCCCAATGGAGGTTAAGCCTGCATTGAAAGTATCTTTTGGAATTAAATGGATGATCAAATACTCCAGAGCTAGAAATGAAAAGTCTATGGCAGCAAAATTGGCTGCAGAAGTATTGGCTGCTTCTAGAGGTGAAGGTGCTGCAGTAAAGAAGAAAGAAGATACTCACCGAATGGCAGAAGCGAATAAGGCGTTTTCACATTTTAGAGTGTAAGCATAAAATGTCAAAGAGAGATTTAAAATTTACTAGGAATATAGGAATTGCCGCGCACATTGATGCAGGTAAGACCACTACTACTGAGCGTATTCTCTATTACGGTGGTGTGAGCCATAAAATAGGAGAAGTACATGATGGCGCTGCAACCATGGACTGGATGGAGCAAGAGCAGGAAAGAGGTATTACAATTACCTCTGCTGCGACCACCCTGAACTGGAACTACAGAGATCAGGATTATCATGTGAACATTATTGATACCCCGGGTCACGTAGATTTCACTGTTGAAGTAAACAGATCTCTAAGGGTGCTTGATGGATTGGTGTTCTTGTTCAGTGCAGTTGATGGAGTTGAGCCTCAATCAGAAACCAACTGGAGATTGGCCAATAACTACAATGTTCCTAGAATTGGCTTTGTAAACAAGATGGACCGTCAGGGTGCTGACTTCCTAAACGTGTGCAAGCAAGTAAAAGAAATGTTGGGTTCACACGCCTTGCCTCTTCAACTCAATATTGGAGCTGAAGAAGGATTCAAAGGAGTGGTTGACTTGATCAATTTCAGAGGAATTACTTGGAATGAAGAAGATATGGGAATGACTTTCCAAGAAATTGAGATTCCAGAGGATATTATAGAAGAAGCTCGCGAATTGAGAGGTCAATTGCTAGAAGCAGTGGCTGAATTCGATGAGACCTTAATGGAGAAATACTTTGAGGATGAGAACTCTTTGACTGAAAGAGAAATCCTCGATGCACTGAGAGCGGCCACTATTGCTGGGAAGGTAGTTCCAATGATGTGTGGTTCTGTCTTTAAAAACAAAGGTGTGCAAGCCATGCTTGACATGGTAATGGAGATTTTACCTTCTCCTATGGATACGGAAGCTATTATCGGAATTGATCCCAAGACCGATGAGGAGACTTCAAGAAAACCGACTGTTGAAGATCCATTTGCGGCTTTGGCATTTAAAATCGCCACAGATCCTTATGTGGGCAGATTGTGCTTTACCCGTGCATATTCAGGGGTTTTGGAATCTGGATCTTATGTCTGGAATTCGAGAACCGGAAAGAAAGAACGTATCTCACGTATATTTCAGATGCACGCCAACAAGCAGAATCAAATTCCACAGCTTCAAGCTGGAGATATTGCTGCTTTGGTAGGATTTAAAGACATCAGGACAGGAGACACGCTTTGTGCGGAGAAATCTCCAATCGTTCTTGAATCTATGGACTTCCCTGACCCTGTAATCGGTGTGGCGGTAGAGCCTAAGACTCAGGCGGACATTGACAAATTGGGTATGGCATTGGCCAAATTGGCTGAAGAAGACCCCACCTTCCAAGTCAAATCAGATGATGAAACCGGTCAAACGGTTATTTCTGGTATGGGTGAGCTTCACTTGGAGATCATTATCGACAGACTCAAAAGAGAATTTAAAGTAGAAGCCAACCAGGGTGCACCCCAGGTGGCATATAAAGAGACCATTAACTCCTCGGTTACTCACAGAGAGACATATAAGAAACAGTCTGGTGGACGTGGTAAGTTCGCCGATATTCAAATTGAAATCTCAGCTGGAGATGAGGGCAAGGAAGGGTTGGAATTTGTCAACGAAATTGTTGGTGGAGCTATTCCAAGAGAATTCATTCCATCCGTTGAAAAAGGATTTAAGGAAGCCATGAAAAATGGTGTGTTGGCCGGTTATCCAGTTGACAGCTTAAAGGTGAGACTTTTCGATGGGTCTTTCCACGCAGTGGATTCGGATGCGGTGTCTTTTGAAACTGCAGCAAAATTCGCATTCAGAGAAGCGTGTAAACTAGCTACCCCAGTATTGCTTGAGCCTATTATGAAACTGGAAGTAATTACTCCAGAAGAGAATATGGGGGACGTAATGGGAGATTTGAACCGAAGAAGAGGTCAAATGCAAGGAGTGGGCGAAAAGAGTGGTTCGCAAGTGGTTAAATCGCTTGTACCACTTTCAGAGATGTTCGGATATGTAACAGCATTGAGAACCATCACTTCAGGTAGAGCAACTTCAACTATGGAGTTCTCGCACTACGATCAAGTACCAAAGAGCATTTCAGAAGAAGTATTGTCAAAAGTTAACGGGACTTCAAACTAAATAGATATGATTAATCAGAAGATACGCATAAAGTTAAAGTCTTACGACCACAACTTGATTGATAAATCAGCGGAGAAGATTGTGAAATCAGTAAAAGCAACTGGAGCTGTAGTTAGCGGACCAATTCCGCTTCCAACGCACAAGAAGATCTTTACGGTTTTGCGCTCTCCACACGTAAATAAGAAATCACGGGAGCAGTTTCAATTGAGTTCATACAAGAGGCTATTGGACATTTATAGTTCAAGTGCTAAAACGGTGGATGCATTGATGAAATTGGAGCTTCCAAGTGGTGTTGATGTAGAAATTAAAGTATAGTAAAATGATCGGGTTTATAGGAAAAAAAGTAGGCATGACCTCTGTTTTCACAGAAAACGGAAAGAAAGAGGCTTGCACAGTGATCGAGGCTACTCCTAATGTGGTCACTCAGATCAAAACTGAGGAGACGGATGGTTATAATGCCATTCAGATTTCGGCAGTTGACAAAAAGGAGAAGAATACTCCTAAAGCTGCGCAAGGTCATTTTGCCAAAGCCAAAACTGGCCCTAAAAGAGTAGTAGCCGAAGTAAGAGATTATGAAGGCGAAGTAAAATTGGGTGACAGCATAGCCGTTGACATATTCGAAGAAGGAGAGTACGTAGACATTGCAGGAACTTCCAAAGGAAAAGGTTTTCAAGGAGTTGTCAAGCGTCATGGATTTAGGGGAGTGGGCGATGCTACTCACGGTCAGCATAACAGATTGAGAGCACCGGGTTCGATTGGAGCTGGATCTACTCCATCGCGTGTATATAAAGGTACGCGTATGGCAGGCAGAATGGGCGGAACCAGAGTGAAAATGCAAAACCTTAGGATTTTAAAGGTAGATGCAGAAAATAATGTATTGGTAGTTAGCGGAGCCGTTCCAGGGCATAAGGGTTCCTACCTAATGATTGAGAAATAATGAAAGTCAAGGTATTAAATACATCAGGAGCAGAAACGGGCAAGGAAGTTAATCTTCCCAAGGACGTCTTTGGTATAGAGCCAAACGACCACGCCATTTATCTGGATGTAAAACAGTTTAGAGCTAATCAGCGTCAAGGAACTCATAAGTCAAAAGACAAGTCTGAAATCACAGCTTCTACCCGCAAGATAAAACGTCAAAAGGGTACAGGTACTGCAAGAGCAGGTAGTGTTAAATCAGGTGTAATGAGGGGTGGAGGAAGATTTCACGGTCCTAGACCGCGCGATTACAGCTTTAAACTAAATAAGAAATTAAAGCAGTTGGCCAGAAAGTCAGCTTTGAGCTACAAAGCAAAAGACAAGCAAGTTGTTGTTTTGGATGCAATTTCCATGGAGAGTGTAAAAACGAAGGACTTTGCTGCTGTATTGGCCAATTTGAAATTGAATGATCAGCGTACTTTGATGGTTCTTCCATCTCACGATAGCAATGTCTATATGTCATCGAGAAATCTTCCAAATGCGGAAGTTATGATCGCATCAGACATCAATACCTATGAGATTTTGAAAGCCAAAAGCCTGATCTTGGTAGAGGGTGCAATCAGTCAAATTAAGGAAACGCTAAATTAAAATGGGAGTACTAGTTAAACCTTTGATTACGGAAAAGATGTCCCTGCTGGGCGAGCAAAAGAGCCAGTATGGATTTCAAGTAGACCTCAATGCTACAAAACCTGAGATCAAAGCTGAAATAGAGAAAATGTACAATGTGGAAGTGGATAAGATCCGCACCATGATTGTTCAAGGGAAAAGAAAATCCAGATTCACAAAATCTGGAGTGGTAAACGGAAAGACTTCCAACTATAAGAAGGCAATCGTTTCTCTGAAAGAAGGAGCAACCATTGACTTCTACGAAAGCATATAGAAAATGGGCATTAAAAGAATCAATCCAGTAACCCCGGGTCAGCGCTTTAAACTGGCCAATACGTTTGATCAGCTTACAGCCGACAAGCCTGAAAAGAGCCTTTTGGCTCCGATTAAGAGAAGCGGTGGTAGAAACGATCAAGGTAAGATGACCATCCGATACAGAGGAGGGGGACACAAGCGTCGTTATCGTATTATCGATTTCAAAAGAGATCGTCACGAGCCGGCCGAAGTATTGAGCATAGAGTACGATCCAAACCGCACGGCTTTTATCAGCTTGATTCAATTCAAGGATGGTGAGAAGCGATACATCATCGCTCCTAAAGGCTTAGAGGTTGGTATGACTGTGAACAGCGGTCCTTCCGCTCCTCCCGAACTGGGTAATGCACTTCCTCTTGAAGTTATTCCATTGGGCACCACAATACACAATATTGAAATGCAACCTGGCAAGGGAGCTGAGATCTGCAGAAGTGCGGGAACCAGCGCCAATTTGCTTGCAAGGGACGGTAAATATGCGGCGATCAAACTTCCTTCTGGGGAGTCGCGATTGATCCTTCAGAGCTGTATGGCTACGGTTGGCGAAGTATCGAACGCCGATCACCAATTGGAAATATCCGGTAAAGCGGGTAGATCAAGATGGTTGGGAAGAAGACCAAGAACAAGGCCAGCTGCAATGAACCCTGTTGATCACCCACAAGGTGGTGGTGAAGGTCGTTCTAAAGGTGGACAGGCTAGATCAAGGAATGGTATTCCTTCAAGGGGTCTTAAAACGAGAAGTAAGAAGAAACAATCTTCAAGATTAATACTAGAGCGTAAGAAGAAATAAAAGATGGCTAGATCATTAAAAAAAGGACCATTTGTCCACTACAAATTGGAAAGGAAAATTGAGCAGATGACCAATTCTGGTAAAAAATCTGTGATCAAGACCTGGAGCAGATCTTCATTGATCACTCCTGATTTTGTAGGACATACTTTGGCCGTGCACAACGGAAACAAATTCATACCTGTGTTCATTACAGAAAACATGGTAGGACACAAATTAGGTGAATTTGCTCCAACGAGAACATTTAAAGGTCATCAGGCTAAGAGATAGGAGTTATGGAAGCAATAGCTAAATTGAATAATTGCCCAATGTCGCCTCGTAAGATGAGGCTTGTAGTTGATCAGATCAGAGGTCAGCGCGTAGAAGATGCATTGAATCTGCTCAAGTTCAATCAAAAGCGCATCTATGCGGAAAAGGTTGAGAAGCTGTTAAAATCAGCGATTGCCAACTGGCAGCAGATCAATGAGGAACGGGTAGATGAGGAAACAGGTCTTATTATAACTAAGGCATTTGTAAACCAGGGCAGAACCTTAAAGAGAATTCAACCTGCTCCACAAGGGCGTGCACATAGAATTAGAAAGCGTTCCAATCACATTACCATTATGGTAGATACTGCAGTGGTGAACGAAGAAGTAAAAGAAGTGGAAACTGAAGAAGTAAACGAAGCATAAAATGGGACAAAAAGTAAATCCAATAGGTATGAGACTTGGTATTATCCGCGGTTGGGAAAGCAACTGGTACGGGGGTAAGGACTTCGCCAATAAACTAGCCGAAGACAACAAGATCAGAAAATACCTAAAAGCACGTATCCCAAGAGGTGGTATCTCTAAGATTTTGATCGAGCGCATGCTCAAGAGAATCATCATCACTGTTCACACTTCTCGTCCCGGTATAGTGATTGGAAAAGGTGGATCTGAGGTTGATAAATTGAAAGAAGAGGTTAAGAAATTGACCAAGAAAGATGTTCAGATCAATATCTATGAGATAAAAAGACCTGAACTTGATTCAAAATTGGTTGGAGAGAGTATCGCCAATCAAATTCAAGGACGTATCGCTTATAAGCGTGCCGTTAAGATGTCTATTGCTTCAACCATGAGAATGGGAGCAAAAGGAATCAAGGTTATGGTTTCAGGAAGATTGAATGGAGCTGAAATGGCTCGTACAGAGCAATTTAAAGAAGGTAGAATTCCATTGCACACATTTCGTGCGGATGTTGATTATGCTTTGACCGAAGCTCAAACCGTCTACGGAAAGATCGGTGTAAAGGTTTGGATCTTTAAAGAAGAAGTGTTTGGCAAACGCGACCTATCCATCAATATGGGTATGGGAGAACCTAAGAAGAGAGATTCTAGGAATAAGCGCCAGCCGCAAAGAAGAAGGATACAGAATAAATAGATTGAATTATGTTATCTCCAAAAAGAGTTAGATATAGAAAGAGACAGAAAGGACGTGTGAAAGGCGTGGCCGGAAGAGGTCATCGCATAGAATTCGGAGACTTTGGATTGAAGTCTTTGGAGCCACAGTGGATCACTTCTCGTCAAATAGAAGCTGCTAGGATTGCCTTGAACCGCTATATGAAAAGACAGGGTCAACTATGGATTCGCGTTTTTCCAGATAAGCCAGTAACCAAGAAACCCGCAGAGGTTAGAATGGGTAAGGGAAAAGGGTCACCAGAGT
>JAHEKB010000084.1 GCA_024638525.1 Bacteroidota bacterium | reverse complement strand
TCACTAAAATGGCTTATGCCATGGTGACTATGTACGGTATGAACGATAAGGTGGGCAATGTTTCGTTTAACGATCCTCAAAATGAATTTGGATTCGGCAAGCCGTATTCTGAGAAGACTTCACAAATGATAGATGAAGAAGTCCGAAAAATGATTTCGGAAGCCTACGACAGAACGGTCGCCTTGATCCAAGACAAACGAGTAGAGGTAGAGACCGTGGCAAAATCGCTTCTAGATAAAGAGATACTCTTTAGAGAAGATCTTGAAAAGTTAATTGGCAAGAGACCTTTTGAAGACCATCACAGCACCAAGAGTCGATCGGATAACGGAGAGTCAGACGAACAAGTTCAGATTGTAGATGAAGCTGAAGTTAAAGAAAAGGAAGAAAGCCCTGAAGAATAAGGGCTCTGTTTAGTCTTTGATTTTTTCACGCATATAATGCTCAACTCCTTCTGGTACCAAATACTTAATTGATTTTCCCATTCTGTTGATGCCTCTAATGAAGGTCGCTGAAATATTCAGCATTGGTCCTTTCATTAAGCGCACTTTTTGATTCTTTGCGAACTCACCGCCTGGAAACCCATCTCTAAAATACGCTAAGATATCGTGCTGCATTAAGATTTCCTCATGGTCTTTCCACTTGTCAAAGTGCTGCAAATTATCCGACCCTAGGATGAGGATGAACTCATATTTTGGATACTCCTTGAGCAATTTTGTTAATGTGTAGGAGGTGTAAGAAGGCTTGTCCATGCTAAACTCAATATCACACGCTTTGAATTTATCATTGTCTTTCACGGCGAGCTTGACCATTTCCAAACGATCATTTTCATCCATCATACCCATTCCCTTTTTTAAGGGATTCTGTGGAGACACTACATACCAAACCTCGTCAATGTCTGTTTGATTCAACATGTACTGACCAATAATCAGGTGACCGTGATGTATTGGATTAAAGGAACCAAAAAATAAGCCTACTTTCATCTAAAATGCTGATTCTAAAAAGCTTCGCACTGCTTTTTCTGCCGTAACAAATGTAATGTTTAATTGATCGTTTACAATGATCTGATCAAATTGGTCAGCGTATTTGAGCTCTTCTTGAGCTTTGCTGATTCTCTCCTTGAGTTCGTGTTCGACTTCTGTGTCGCGGCCTTTCAATCGCTGCATCAAGACATCCACAGAAGGTGGCTTTAGAAACACGGCCAGGGCCTTGTCTCCATAATATTTCTTGATGTTTATCCCGCCCTTCACATCCACATCGAAAATGACCGCTTTTCCCTCAGCCCATAGGCGTTCAACCTCTGATTTCAAGGTTCCATAATACAGCCCTTTATAAACTTCTTCATGTTCTAAAAATTCATCCCTTTCGAGATGCTCGGCAAACTCTTCCTCTGTAAAGAAATAATAGTCTTTGCCATGCACTTCATTCGGTCTTTGCTTGCGGGTAGTTACGCTAACGGAAAATGCCAATTGATCAAAGGTCTTGAGTAGGTGCTTGACCACAGTGGTCTTGCCAGAGCCCGAAGGAGCTGAAAAAATGATAAGCTTCTCCAAATTATAAAATATTCAATGCTTGTTCCTTGATCTTCTCCAATTCTTCTTTCATGCTTATAACACATTTCTGAATTTCAGAGTGATTCGCTTTGCTCCCCATGGTATTGATCTCTCTACCCATTTCCTGTGCGATAAAATTGAGTTTCTTCCCCTTAGGTGATGTACTTAGCGCTTCATTGAAATGGTCACAATGCGCTTTCAAACGCTTCTTTTCTTCACTGATGTCAAATTTCTCTATATAGTAAATCAGCTCTTGCTCAAATCGATTCTTATCGTAATTGTCATCCTCAACCAAAGCACTTAAACTTCTCTTTAAACGCTCTTTGGTTAGCTCCAATCGCTCCGGCTCAAAAGACTCAACCTTGGGTATTTGAGCTTCTATATGATTGCAGCATTCTCCAACATGAGCATGAATCTGACTGCCTTCTGTTTTTCTAAATTGATCAAACTTGTCGAATGCACTACTTAAACCTTCTTTGATCAGGGCAATTAAACTCTCGTCAACAGCCTCATCGTCAACATATATGACATCCTGCATGGCTGTGGTTATCCTGAAGATATCCCTGTCATCCGCACCGAGTTCTTGACTTAAATCCTTTAGTTTGGTATAGTAGGTAGTAGCGAGTTCTTTGTTAATACCAACAGCATTATCGCCCAGCTTATGCCTGATTACATGTAGATTGATATTTACACTCCCTCTGCCAATTTGCTTGGCTATGTGATTTCTGAATTCTATTTCTCGCGAGAGAAGGTATCTGGGCATGCGAAAATTAATATCCAAATACTTTCCATTTAGACTTCTCATCTCCACTTTCACAGTGTATTCTTCGGTATGGATTTCGGCCACACCATAGCCAGTCATAGATCTCATTTTTTAGTGCTGCTTACCAGATAAACTCCTAATATTATCAAGGCAGCGAATATAGTTTTTTCGGTGCTAAGACTATCTTGACCAATACCTACAGCAATAAAACTTGCAAGGACCGGTTGCAGGTAAACATAGCTCCCTACTAAGGTGCTTGTTGATTTTTGTACCGCCCATGAATTTAAAAAATAGGCCAGTAATGTGGTTGCCAGCACAACATAGATCAATGAGTAGATCACTTTATTGCTCAAGTCAGACCATCCGATTGCACTAAATTCAGACCACCCAAAAGGCAAGACGAACAGGAAGCCAAACAAAAAAATATAGGCCGTAATTGTAGTTGCCTTATACAGCCTTAGAAGCTTGGCAACATAAACCAGATAAAACCCATAGCTACATGCATTTAGCACAATCAAGAGGTCACCCAATGCGCCATTTTCAGATAAGCTAAACTGTTGTATACCAACCAGAAATCCCGCCGCAGTGAATGATATAAGTATCCCGAGCCAAACCCGTTTTCGAATTCGATTTCTCAATTTTAATGCGGTAAAAACCACCACAAAAACTGGGGCAAAGAGCATCAGGACAGACGCATTAATGGCCGAGGTCATGGAAAGTCCTTTGAAGAAAGCGAGCATATTGATTGCAACGCCAAAGAAGCCCGCAACTGCAAATTGCCAATAGTGACTCCTGTCCAATATTGGTTCAAAGGCAAAAATCCTGTAGTACAGAAAGAAGAACAGTGCTCCTAGACTTACACGGATGAGTATAAATCCAAATGGGCCAACGGGCTCAGGCATTGCCCATTGGGCGATAGAGTAGTTCGCCGCATAAATGAAGGAAACTGTAAATAGTGCGAGGTGTACTAATCCCGGCTTTGCGTTATAGCTCAAATTATTGGATGTTTATAAATGGCTCTAAATTATTGATGGCCACCATCTAAACTTGCAAATATGTACGATTTTTTAGAAGGGAAGGTCGACAGGATCACTCCAACCGAACTCGTATTGCAGGTAGGTGGCATTGGATACTCGCTGCACATTTCTCTCAATACCTTTGAGCAGATCAAATCCAACTCAGAATTAAAGATCTTTACCCACCTTGTTGTGAGAGAAGACAGCCATAGTCTATATGGCTTCTCATCCCTGAATGAAAGAGAGTTATTCCTGAAATTGATATCAGTAAATGGCGTTGGTACAGCAACCGCGAGAATGGTCTTATCTGCATTGAATGTTGATGAGGTCATTTCTGCCATCAGCAATGGTAATGTAGGAATGCTTAAATCAGTCAAAGGTATAGGACCGAAAGCGGCGCAACGACTTATTGTTGAGTTACAAGATAAGCTCGGAGGAATTGGCTCAGAAGAGGCCTATCAGCTCAGTGGCCAATCCAATAGCATAGACGAAGCTAGCGATGCTTTGATCGCATTAGGGTTTACGCGGGCTTCCGTCCAAAAAACACTGCTTAAAATAAGTAAGCAAGAAGGCAATAATCTCGAAACGGAAGAGTTAATAAAAAAATCATTGCAATTATTGTAATTTTGATATGCTATCAACCGCCGTCGCCTATAAGGAAACACTACTAAACTAAAGGAATAGCCATTTACCGATTCAACTTATATTCTAGCGTGCTCAAGCTTGCCAGCAAGACGGCCTTTGTCATTGCTATCGGCCTAAGCTCTATGGCTCTTTATGGTCAAAGTGACAGCAGCAATCTGTTGCTTGATTTGGATGACCCTCCCAACATCAGGACTATATATGAATACGACCCGAGTACTGGTAACTATCTGGAAATCATGAAAGTAGGTGACCGTCAAATTGGGTCGCCACGAGTTTTGACCATGTATGAATACATGAAGAAAAGGAGTCAAGAGGAGCAGAGGGATTACTTTCAACAAAAATCAAATGCGACTAAATACATCAAGGGCAATGGACTTGTTCCACCCATACATCTAAGCCCCCCTATTTTTGACAGAGTATTTGGAGGCGGACTAATTGATATTCGACCAACGGGTTCTGCGGAAGTCACATTTGGAGGCAAGTTCAATAAGGTCGAAAACCCCAGTTTCACTCGTAGGCAACAGCGAAATGGAAATTTTGACTTTGGGATGAAGATGCAACTCAACGTCACAGGACAAATTGGTGATAGACTCAAGCTGAATTGGAACTACGATACTGAAGCCACATTCGAGTTTGAGAATCAAATGAAATTAAATTGGGGTGGAACAGAAGATGACATTATAAAAAACATCGAGCTCGGTAATGTAAGCCTCCCATTAAATGGCAGCCTAATTCAAGGCGGACAAAACCTATTTGGAATAAAGACCCAATTGCAGTTTGGAAAACTAACGGTGACGACCATTGCAACTCAACAAAAAGGTGAGACCCGCGAAACGGAAGTCAATGGTGGTGCTCAGGTTACTGAATATGATATCCAAGCATCGAGTTATGACGTAAACAGACACTTCTTCCTTTCCCAGTTTTTTGCCAACCAATACGATCAAGCTTTGAGTCAATTGCCGGTGATTCAGTCAGGGGCCCTAATCAACTACATTGAGGTATGGGTAACCAATAGAGCCAATACTTCAGGCAATACCAGAAATGTTGTTGGATTTATGGACTTGGGGGAGAACAGCAACGCAGCATTGTTCAGAGATGATTGGGGGCCTGCGGGTTTCGAGGTTCCAGACAACTCTGCCAATTCCCTGTTCAATACGGTAAAAGGTCAACCATTTTGCGATTACAATGACAGTCGTTTAGTCTTGGGTACGGACTATGAATGCCTCAATAACGCAAGACAGCTTAATTCAACAGACTTTACCTATAACGACAGACTGGGATACATCTCATTAAATCAAGCGCTGAACAATGACGAAGTGCTAATGGTAGCTTTTGAATACACCTATAACGGAAGAAGATATCAAGTTGGTGAGTTTACCGTTGACAATCCCACTTCTGTCAATTCTGAAAATCACCTTATTCTGAAGCTTCTTAAGCCTACGACCATCAAGACCAACCTTCCTACATGGAACTTGATGATGAAAAATGTTTACTCGCTGAATACATACAACCTTCAGCCTCAGGATTTTACCATGAATGTGGTGTATGCGGATGACCCATCAGGAGCAGATTTGAATTACCTCCCGGTAAAACCTACAGAATCAGCAATATTTGAAAAGCAGTTGATTGAAGTATTGAATCTCGATAAGATCAACAAGCAAATGGAAGCCAAACCCGATGGCGTATTTGATCTCATAGAAGGAATCACCGTCAATGCTCAGAAAGGGCGAATTATATTCCCGGTTCGGGAGCCTTTTGGCTCATTCATCCGCGACAAATTCACGGATCCCACCGGAACTGATGCAGAATACTACGCATTTGATGCTCTGTATGACAGCACTAGGTGGCTGGCCGAACAAGATGTGAAACACAATAAGTTCTTCTTGAGAGGTACTTTTAAAGGATCAGCTACTGATGTAATTAGACTGCAGTGTTATAATATCACTCAGGGTTCTGTAAGGGTTACTGCCAATGGCAATATGTTGTCAGAAGGAGGAGATTATATTGTGGACTATACCTTGGGCACCGTTAGAATAGTCAATCAGGGAATACTAAATTCAGGTGCCGTAATTAAAGCCAGTTGTGAAAGCAATTCGCTGATCAATGTCCAGCAAAAATCTTTGGTCGGTACCCGATTCGACTACAAACACTCCGATAAGCTTATACTAGGCGGTACCTTCATGCATATGACCGAAAGGCCACTTACACCGAAGGTGAATATTGGAGAAGAACCCATTCTGAACTCGATTTGGGGAGTGGATGGCAGTTATAATACTGACTCCAGATTCTTGACTAAAATGGTAGACAAGCTACCCTTTGTTGAAACCAAGGCCAAATCAACATTTAGTTTTACAGGGGAATTCGCGCACCTTATCCCTCACAAACCCAGAACCATGGGTGACCGAGGAACCTCGTACATAGATGATTTTGAAGGAGCAGAAACTCCATATGACCTCAAATATCAAAACAATTGGAAATTGGCCACCATGCCACAGGGACAGCCAGATCTTTTTCCAGAATCCCAATTCGGTGATAGCGCCTATAATACAAAGCGTGCCAACCTCGCTTGGTACACCATTGATCCTCTATTTCAGTCTAGTCAGAATCTCTCACCTGATCATTTGGATGCAACGGATAGGTCCGATCACTTTGTCAGGACCATTCCCATGACGGAGGTTTTCCCAAAGATTGAATTACAGCAAGGCCAGCCTAGTCAATTGCCAACCTTGGATCTCGCTTACTATCCGAAAGAAAGAGGTCAATACAATTACAATACTCAAGATCTTCTAGCCAATGGAGAATTGGCTAATCCAGAAGAGAATTGGGGAGGTATCATGCGCAGAATAGAGACCAATGATTTTGAGGCCACCAACATTGACTATATCGAGGTCTGGTTAATGGATCCATTTGTTTATACCAAGCAAAATAACACAGCAGCTCAAACCGGTGATCTCTATATAAATTTGGGTAGTATCAGTGAAGACATCATTTCTGATAGACGAAGATCTGCTGAAAACGGACTTCCCACTGATTTAGGCGGTCTGCCTGTTGATACTACTTTCATGAGATCTGTTCCGGGGGCACTAGTTCCCGCAGGTCAGATTTTAAACAAGGCATTTGACAATGATCCCGCAGCCAGGGGCACTCAGGATGTCGGTTATGACGGCATGAACGACGAACAGGAAAGACAACTTTATAACAGGTATCTGGATGAAGTGGAGGCTTTATACGGTTCGGCTTCCATTGCTTATCAGCAAGCCTTCAACGACCCAAGCGGTGACAACTACATCTTCTACAAAGACGAAGTTTACGACCCTACTCAAACAAGCATTTTGTCTAGGTACAAAAAATTTAATGGAACAGAGGGCAATTCTACCTTGGACAAGGTCAGCGATGGTACACCCAAGTCTGCAAATAATCAGCCAGATGATGAAGACATCAACTCCGATCACACCATCAATCTTGTTGAGGAATACTACCAGTACAAGATTTCGATTGACCCAAATGATCTAAGAATAGGAGAAAACTTTGTGACCGATACCATTCTAGCGGATGCCTTGCAGGAAGACGAAGGTGTCAAGCCCAATCAGGTAACTTGGTACCAGCTGAAGATACCTATTAGGCAATACCAGAAAAAGGTTGGAGGAATACAAGACTTCAAGTCCATCCGATTTATGAGGATGTATCTCAAAGGTTTTGAAGACAGTGTCATTCTAAGATTTGCCAACCTTCAATTGGTCAGAGCAGACTGGAGAAGATACCTCAGCACTTTGAAATTTCCCCCAACGGTAGGCCCTCCTGTTGATCCGAATGATGACTCAAAATTGGTGGTTTCTACTGTGAACATTGAAGAAAATAGCCGAAGAGAGCCTGTAAAATATGTTGTTCCGCCAGGTTTTACTCGCGAGGTTGACCCCACACAAGTTGGTAATGTTCAACAAAACGAGCAATCGCTTTCCATAGCTGTTTGTGATTTGGACAAAGGAGATGCCCGTGGTGCATTTAGAACCCTGAATTACGACATCAGAAATTACAAAAGCCTGCAAATGTTTATCCATGCTGAATCTCAGTTGGCATCTGATGGAGATGTAGTGGCTATTCTGCGTGTTGGAACGGATCTTGAAAACAACTTTTATCAATACGAAATTCCATTGGCTTTGACTCCTTATGGTACTGCAGATGCGACAGCCATTTGGCCCACTATAAATGAAATGAACATTGAGTTAGAACAGTTTTACAGACTTAAACTCAATAGAGAACTGAACGGAGGTACATCAACATCCTATTATTCCGAAGTTTTACCCAATGGACATAAGATATCTGTAGTTGGTCTACCTGACCTGAGTAATGTGAGAACCGTCTTATTGGGGATCATGAATGCAGCGAATTCAACACAAGAAAAACTGTGCGCGGAAGTGTGGTTCAAT
>JAHEKB010000306.1 GCA_024638525.1 Bacteroidota bacterium | reverse complement strand
CATCATAGAAATTGTTAATGATGTTGCCAGCTGCCAGAAATAAGGCCGTCGACCAAATAATTGCATGAACTTTCCACTCAGACAAACTGTGTAAAAATTCATCTCTGGTATGAAAAGCAAAGAGTACAGCGAGATACTGCGCCAAAACCGTAAGTATTACCGTCTTCCATTTTAGAATGGTCAATAAGGCCGCAAAACGCAATGAGAAGTTATTGTTGTTGTTTGAGCTCACCTCAGATCTTATAGACTAGCTCTAAACGATATCCATTCAATGATCGCTGAGCTTTGTCCAGATCTTCTGTGAATCCGAGGATATACCCTCCGCCACCTGAACCACAAAGTTTCAGATAGTAATCGCCACTTTCAATTCCCTTTTTCCAAACATCTTTGAATGCCTCTGGAATCATAGGGCTAAAGTTTTGTAACAGCAGTGCAGAGAGTTGTTTCAGATTGCTAAAAAGGGGCTTGACATCTCCTTTGACAAAAGCTTTGATACAAGCGTCATTATACTTTCTGAACTCAGTCCTTAGCATTTTCCTAAAACCGGTCTCCTTCATCTTTTCCATAAAGATTTGAACCATGGGTTGAGTCTCACCCGGTTTCTCGGTATCCAATAAAAAAATCGCACCTTTTCCTTCCGCTCGTTCAGATGGAATACCCACTGTGTCAAGGTCATTTCCTGACTTAATCAGAACGGGAAGATTTAGGTAACAGATAAGAGGATCCAAACCAGAGCTTTTACCGTGGAAATAGGATTCCATCTGACCGAAGATTTTCTTTAGCAGAACCAATTGATCTTTGGTAACGGTTTCAGCTGAAAACTTATCCCTGGCATATCTGTCATAAAAGGCAGCAACCAGAGCACCTGAACTTCCAACCCCGAAACCTTGGGGTATAGTGGAATCAAATGCCAATCCTTCGCTAAGGTCTTGATCGAGACCTTCTATATCCAAATCACAATAGAGCTCACCGTTAAAAGCCAACTCTGCCAGGTAATCGCGAAAAGCTATTAGGCTATCAGTGGACCCTTTGTCACTCTTATTAAAATTTAGTTTCCCCCTATAAAAATTATAGGGAATGGAAAGGCCCATAGCATCTTGAATAATGCCGTACTCTCCAAAGAGAAGGATCTTGCTGTAAAAAAGTGAATCTTTGATCATTGTCGAAGCGGTCCTGCACCCAGCTGGTCGCAAATATACGCACCATCCTGGCAATGCTGTTTTAATACTTTTTCAACAAAGCCCAAAGCTAAATGTTCATCTGAAGCCGGATAGAGAAAGTGAACATTCGCGCCAGCATCTAGGGTAAAACACCAATTTAGACCATCTTTTTTTCTTTTTGCACGGATTTCTTCAATGATCATTAAGGTTCCAGGCTTCATCAACACAAAAGATGGATTGGAACTTAGCATGAGAGCATGAAGTGTAAGTGCTTCTTGTTCAACCAATTCAACAAATGATTTTAAATCACCATTGGTTAAGATTTCTTTCATCCTGCTCATGTTGGACTGAGCCATCTCAAATCTTGCTTTAGCAAAGGGATGATCATTGATAAGTGAATGACCGACCGTACTGCTCACGGACTTCTGGCCTTGATGCACCAAAAGAATTACATCTCTATAATCTTCAAAATTGGGATGTATATTATCAAAAGCTATAGCGTACTCATCTGAAGAATCTTCAAATTCAGGATGCTTACCCCATACCCCCAAAGGACCAACTACGGACCTCGACGCACTGCCGCTCCCAAGTCTTGCCAGTTCGCTGGCTTTTTGAATTCTTGATGTTTCATCCAATTCTCCCTTTGCTAGTGCAATATCACAAAGGCACAGTGCCAAGGCACTCATACCGCTAGCACTGCTTGCAATACCGCTAGAATGAGGGAAACTGTTTTTAGTGTGAATGATCCATTTGCCCTCGCTGATGAAACTGAAATGTCCCCTGATCCTTTCTCTGAATTGAACAATTTTAGGCTCAAAACTCCTTTCTAGATTTCCGTCCAGCCATATCTCCACTCCACTGCCTTCAGCAATCTCAATGCTTGTTTCGGTTAAGCATTGCGATAGAGTAAAACTGATAGATGCATTGGCTGGCAATTGGGTGCCAACCTCTTGTTTACCCCAGTACTTTATTAATGCTATATTCGATGGACTTTTCCAGCTGGCCTTATTCATATGGTGCAAATAAACA
>JAHEKB010000002.1 GCA_024638525.1 Bacteroidota bacterium | reverse complement strand
GGACCAAAAAAAGCTTTCACATAACGGAGAAAAACGGATTGGTCAATAACTCGGTTTATGGAGTGCTATATCAAGGAGATGGACTGGTATGGATGTCAACAAATAAAGGGGTGGTACGCTATGATCTTTACAAACACGATTTCACGAATTTCCATCCCATACATTATCTACAAAATTCCGAATTCAATGAAGGCGCATTTAGCCGTTCATCCAATGGTTACTTCTACTTTGGTGGGGTAAGTGGTTTTAACTACTTCAAACCAAGCAGCATAAGTTATGATACTACTGAACCTAAAGTTGTCATAACTGGTATCAATGGTGAATACCTGAGAATAGACGACCAACGGATTGAATTAAACTATTTGAATTCAAGATTGGAATTGGGTTTCAGAGCATTGTACTACCTAAATCCCGGTGGAGTTAAGTACAAATACAAACTATTGGGTTACGATCAATCCTGGGTTGAGGTTTCCAACGACAATCTGGCGATATATCCTCGTTTAAGTCCAGGGCGGTATAGCTTTCAAGTAGTTGCTTCAGATGAGTTTGGACAGTGGTTGGTTGAACCTATTTTGTTAGAGGTAATCGTTAGACCTCCATTCTGGCAGCGATGGTGGTTCATCATTCTTTTGATTGTTCTTTTTGCCGGTGCTATTTATGGCTTGTTTAGATTTAGAACACGAGAAATAGAGCGAAGTTACAAGCTTCAATTGGTAGATTCTGAACTCAGAGCGCTGAGAAGTCAGATGAATCCCCATTTTATCTTTAATTCCTTGAATAGCATTCAGTATTTCATTCTAAAAAAGGAACCCCAAGAGGCCTATACGTATTTGTCAAAGTTTGCCAGTTTAATGCGTAAAATATTACAGAATTCTCGATTGAAGTATATCAGCATAGCGGATGAAACAGAATGGCTAGCGCTTTATTTAGAAATGGAGAAGATGAGGATGGATGATGAACTGGAATTTGACATTGACCACAGCAGGGTCAGAGATATAGAACACAGCTATATTCCCACTATGTTAATTCAGCCTTATGTTGAAAACAGCATTATTCATGGTCTGTTGCCCAAAAAAGGCAATCGAAAAATCAGCATTCGATTTGAAAAGAAAGTCAATCATGTAGAATGTGTAGTTGAAGACAACGGTATTGGCCGGGCGGCTGCGAGGAAAATGAATGAAAAACGCAGGAGTAAACACGCCTCTGCTGGCATGGAACTGACTAAAAGCCGCTTGAGAATACTGAGTGAAGGTCAAGGAGATTATGACGTCATGGTGGAAGATCTTGAGAACGATGGTCAGGCTTTAGGCACTCGGGTTGTAATCAAAATTCCTTTGATAAGGGTCTAGGAAACAAGAGATTTTTACATTTTTATCGAAAAAAGGATGATGGCGGAATTTATAGGCCTACCTTTGCAGCCTAATAATTTTTTAATGAATTTAGGTACAGTAAAGTTCTTCAATGAGTCCAAAGGTTATGGATTCATCGTTGAAGACAATTCCAAACAAGAGTATTTCGTACATTCATCAGGTCTGATTGATTCAGTCCGTGAAGGTGACAAAGTTGAGTTTGAATTACAAGAAGGTAGAAAAGGATTAAACGCGGTGAATGTAAAACAAGCAGCATAAATTTTTATTCTAACTGTTCAAAAGGCCCTAAATAGGGCCTTTTTTTATGCCTGCCATATTTCCCATGCATATTCCGCTTGGGAGATCAACATCGATTTTCCATTGAGCACTCTTGCTCCACGAGCTTGGGCTTGTTGCAAAAAGAGCGTTTGATCTGGGTTGTAGATCAGATCCACAACGATATGTTGATTAGAAATAGCCTCATAGGCGATGTCCACACAAGCATCCGTCTTTGGGTGCTGTCCCAATGGCGTTGTATTGATAAGGAGTTGGTGGCTGAGGATTTGCTCATTAGTCAGCTCTTTATAAGTCAAATGCGGTACACTTCTCGAGACTATAGTCGAATGTACCCCTAAGCGGGACAATGCAAATTGCACGGCTTTAGAGGATCCCCCGCTGCCGAAGATCAATGCCTTAATATCAGCGTGAAGCAATGAACTAATGCAGTCTCTAAAACCCAGATGGTCAGTATTGTAACCAATCCATCTGCCCTGTGTAATTTTTATAGTATTCACGGCATTGATTGCTGCAGCATCTGGACTAATTTTATCTAAATGGCTTATTATTTTCTCTTTGTACGGGATAGTAACATTAAAGCCGTCCAGCTTCTTTTCTTCAACCACAGTCCTAATATGTTCTAGGGAGTCTAAATCTAAATTCTCGTAGCTGTGGTTCTGCGATAAGGTGATGAATTTATTAGCGAAATACTCGCTTGAAAAACTGTGCTCCAGTGGATGTCCAAGCAGTGCTAATTTCATTGTTTAGGGCTTAAGCGATCCATGAGAAAGACCAAAACTATTGCCAATAACATGCACGCAATAGCAGAGCTGATAGCAGGCTCGTTGCCATAGAGGAAATTGTCAGTTAATTCTGCAAAACGGCTAGGACTGACACTTTTGGAGAACATGATTTTCTCTTCACCACTTGAGCTGACTCTGGTTGAAAGCACTTCTTGCCATGGCCAAACCTTATTGAGGCTACCAATTAAAAAGCCAACCAATAAGGCTAGGGTTTGACTTTTATATCTTTCAAAGGTCCAGGACAAAACCTTCGCAAAACTGAATAAGCCTACCAGTAGTCCCAAACCGAAGACCATGAGCATTACTGTCTCGGGTCCAAAGGGCGATTTAATAAATGCCTTTATAGAAGGCATAATAATAGTATACATTCCCAATAGCAGCAGAACAAAGCTTCCGCTCAAGCCCGGCAACATTAGTGCAGATACCGCGAGTACTCCAGATAGGAATACAAACGGCAAGGATTCGGTACCCTGGCTAGGTGCCGCAATGGTGATCCAGTAGACAAAAACAGCGCCCGCAAACAACAATATCCATTCAGATATGCTCCATTTTTTAATCTGTTTTGCAACCAGCGGAATTGAAGCTAGAATCAATCCGAAGAAAAAGCTCCAAATAAGGACGGGATAGTTGTCAAGTAAATAGGTAATGAGAAATAGACCTAGACCAAATCCAACTGCCATACCCGCGAATAGGCGCAGAAGAAAATTTCCGTCAATGCTTATCCAAACACCTTTTAGGCCTTCTTTCTTGAATCGTGAGATTAGACCTAGATTGATAGCATTGATTGCGTTCAGCAGCCTTTGGTAAATGCCAGTAATAAAGGCAATGGTGCCCCCAGATACACCAGGAATCACTTCAGCTATGCCCATTGCTGCTCCTTTTAAGGCAGTGAAAAGACTCTGCTTCATATGTGGGCAAATGTACGATATGACCCAAGGATTCGTTGTACCTTTGAACAATCAGAGTTTATAAATCTAAAACTATTATGAAAAGAACTCTTTTGATTTTTGCTTTGGCCTTTGCTGCACTCATCATTTTTGATGGTTGTAAATCCAAAGGGTATAGCAAAAGAAAAGCAAAGAGTTGCAATTGTCCTAGCTTTAATTGATACGTACTTTTCTGGATTTGTTGGTGAAATGCCAGCGTAAATAGTTTTCCATCACAACATCAGCTTTCTGAAAATCTATATTGTAGTTTAAGCCAACTCTACTTAAAAAACTGAGGTTTTTAGCAACGTGTAACTCATTGGCAACTCTAAGACCTGCCATTTTCCTGTACCTGAATGGCTCCATTGGATTCTTCCTTCCAATACTAAAATATAAGCGTTCACCATATGGAGATTGAAATTGATAGGCATCCCAATAGTTCAATATAATTTGATATTCATGCAGCCGAAGTCTAACTACAGCCAGTTGACCTAAACCATTCTTGAATCCATAGCTTTTAAAATTACTGTGATCGTGCAAATAAGCCGTGTGAGCAGAGAGGAATAGTTCTGTGTTTTCGTTGAATTTATGATTGAATTCTAGACCGAAGGCATAGTTATAGACCATTTGATTAGGCGTAATTGAACTGTCAATTTCACCCGCTTTATGAACGGTCAAAGACTGGCCATTAATGCTCAGTTTCGTCTTCTCATTCATTATGGGGTTTATACGCAGTGTAAGGCCAGCATACATCTCCTCATTCTTTGGGTCTCCTTCATAGATCATTTGTTGCCAGTCTATCCAAAAATCGTATTCAATTCGTTGGTCTTCTTTTTTAACCTGAATTCCTTGCTCTGTTCTATTGGTGATAGCTTGCTCGTAGTCCATCATGGGTTCAATCATATTGTGTTGAACACTGCCTTCGAGGTTACCAAAAATCAAATCATGACCCCATAAGCGATACTTAAATTTTACATAAGGTTCGATGGTTTTGATGTTTGGGTTTCCAAAATCATATCGAATAAATAATCCACCCATGATCTCCGCATTCTCATTGAATTGATATTGGACATAAGGCAATAGATGAAATCCCGGAAAAGTAGAACCCTTATCAACCAAGGTGGTATATTCTGTATTCATAAAATAGTTTAAGTTGTCAAAGTGGAATTGTAGATGAGAAGAATCCAATACCCTGTCGTATTTATCTGCATCGAAGAAGGAATGATCGTATTGACTGTATACAGAATTGAACAAAAAGAGAGTACAGAATAGAGCTAATAGGGCTGATTTTGGCATCTTAATGACGAAATTGTGCTGCAAAGAAGCGATTTTGGTATTAAAGTGGGACATTGGTATGTGATTTGTTCTTTAGTTATCAAAGAGAATTACCATGAAGATTATAAAAAGCATAATGGTTGTAGGTGTAATGCTGTTAAGTACTGCATTCACTAACCAGACGGCATCTGTTGGAGGCTCGAGAGTATTGGATAATAAATCCTTCAGTTTTGGAGAAGAATTATCCTATAGGGTGCATTACGGTTGGATCAATGCTGCGCGGATTACCATGAAGGTTTCTCCTGAACCGGTTAAGATAAAAGGCAGGACCACTTACAATATCACGGGTTATGGTAAAACCTTTAGGTCTTTTGACTGGGCTTATCGAGTAAGGGATCATTTTGAGACCTATTTAGACAGCCAGAGTTTGGCACCCTTGAAATACTTTAAATCTGTTGAAGAAGATAGTTATAAAGATATTGATTTGGTCTTTTACGACCACGAGAAGAAATGGTTGAAAGGCAAAAAGAAAAGCATGGAAATGCCGCCTTATGTACAAGATGTGATCAGTGCAATCTATTATGCACGCAGCTTGGATTTGGCTAACGCTTCGGTTGGACAGACCTTTCCACTAGATATTTATCTGGATCAAGAGATCTATAATTTGAAATTTAAATACATGGGTACTGAGACCATCAAGTCTGACCTCGGTAAGGTTAAATGTTATAAACTCAGACCGCAGCTTGTAGTCGACAGGGTTTTTAAGGACGAAGACGATATGACCGTTTGGGTAAGCGCAGATGAAAACAAAATCCCAATTCGCGTCAAAGCGCAAATCTATGTAGGCTCTTTGAAGATCGACATTACTTCACACAAGGGGTTACACAATCCGTTTACCTCCTTGCTCTAAACTAGAAGCGAAGAAATACACTAGCTTTTGTTAGGTAGGTTGGACCTAAGTTTCCAGCCAATCCAATCCCAATGTTCTCCATAGGGAAATAATTGATGCCCAGGGGAGTGATACTCGCATTCAAACCAGGCCCGGCAATCAGATCGGTGAGTTTTAGAATCTCGTTGATGTTGTTATTGCTTGTCGTAGCATCGACCCTTTCTCGTTTATAGCCCAGCCGGATACTCGTATAAAGCTCCAGATGTTTTAAATTTAAAGGGTAGTAGAACTTTGGTTCCAAGACTATAGCATAGCGCAAATATTCGAATGTGAGACTTTCTTCAATCTTCATATTCTGAACCTCTGATTCAAAAATGTAATCGCCCATTAGTTTTTGCGTCGTAAATCCTAATCCGATAGCAAAGCGCTCAATGGGTCGATACTCATATCCAAAGGCCAGTACTGAGGTGCCATCTACATTTACATCTTTCTTTTGGTTTAGAATTGTCTTTATCAGACCTGCTTTTATACTTACGCCGTATCCTGCTTCGAGTGAATGTTGAGGGGTCTGGGCATTCAAGCTCAGGCTAAAAAGTACAATGCAGACTATAACGGCTAATCTCTTCATATTCATTAAACGCTCTTCTTTGGGGTGGTTATATGTACAGCCTTGATGTAATTGGGTTCATAATAAGCCAAATCTTCAAATTCTTGACGTTCTAGTTTGCCCATTGCAAGCTCGGCCATGGATGTAGCAACAAGATTGACATCTTTGATTTGTTCAGCTTGGATTTTGGTCAGATCCAATAGCTTGGCCGTGCCACTTCCGGCAAATACTGTCTTGTTTTTCTGTCCTTTGAGAAAATCCGGACCCAGTGTCGTAAATCCTTCCTCAATAAGTTCATTGAGCTCATAATCATACAAACCGTAGTAAGCGTCGTCTCTCCTTGCGTCTATCAAAGTACAAAGCAATTGGCCTGATTTAGCTTGCTTTTTTAGTTCACAAGCAATTGATTTAAGTGAGCTCACAGCAATTAGGGGTATTCCTGCACTGTAGCACAACGCCTTAGCAAGGCTGGCACCTATTCTGAGGCCAGTGTATGAACCTGGTCCGCCACTGATAGCCACGGCGTCAAGGTCAGATACTTTCATGCCTTGATTGTCCAACAATTCCTTAACCATGGGTGCCAGTGCTTTGGAATGACTGTTCTTTTCAAACAGGTTTTTTTGTTCCAGAACCTTCTTTGCTTGGATCAAAGCTGCAGAGCAGATTTCAGCAGAACTTTCAAGTAGAAGTATGTATTGAGCTTTCTTCAATCGTGGATTTCCCTTTGGCAAAGGTAAAGAGCAATAACCCCAGCGTTATAAACAAGGGGTAATTGAGTTTGATCAATTCACTGGAATGGAATACGGAATTCCAAGGGAGTGAAAAGACCATAAACAAGAAAATAGCTATCCACCTGGACTTCTTCAATGGAATCATTAGAATTGGTATAAGGAGTATCAGCCCGTCGTAAGAAAGATGGTAAGTAAATAAGAACGAAGACAGAATCAAACCCAATAATGTCCAGCTTCTATGCCATTTGTTTTTCAATGAGAACCAGGCAATCAGTGAGTATGAAATCAGTTGTCCTATGGCATTGAAGTTTTTCCAAAAGCCAATATCTCTACCAATAAAGTTAGACAAGAACATACTTAGCTCCGAGTCGCTGTAGGTGTAAATGTTTTCGGGATCCCTCTGATATATCATTTCGTAGTAAGCAGACAACTTTGCGCTGTATTGTGCAATGAGCTCTGGTTGGTCCCAAACCACAATTAATAACATTGCAGCAGTAGTCAAAGCCCCAGTTAATAGAAGAGACCAGCGTCTTTGCAACAGAAACCAAATTCCAAATGGAACGACCAAATTGAATTTGATCATTGCTATCCCCAAGAAGATTCCAGCTAAGTACGCTCTTCGGTCTTTGAAATGCATGGCTAGAAGCAAACAGCAAAAGACCAATAGTACAGGTTGCCCTAGTGCAAGGGCAAAGAAAGTCCCTTTGAAGGCTAATATTAGGTAGATAGAAAGCACATTCCCGCTGATCTCATAGAGTAGATAACTGCTGACAAACAGGAGAATAATGCATATGATCCACCAAATGATGCGAGCAGTTTTCCAAGAAAAAGCAATAAGCGGCCTGCTGATAACAAAAGCATGTGGAGGATAAACCATTATGGATACCCATTGGTCTCCAAAATCTGTCTTGCTCTCAAAACCCTCCACTTCTTTGTGTTCATTCCAAAGTTCAGCTCCTGCCTTATCGGAATAAAGATCGTGGCCACTCTCCCAAAGTTCTGCACCTAAATATAGACCCCTGAGGTCAATTGGGTCTGCGTAATCCCAGTCTTTTTGAGACCATCTGAAGACATTGAAGGCGATCAGAATACCAAGTCCAAAGAATAGCGTGATTTGTTGCCATTTAGACAAGGTCTTTTACTTTTTTGTAAGCCCAGGACTTAGCAAAAGGAATGTTCCATCTCTCTTCCATTTCGTTCAAATTGGACACAGAGTGGTCTAAGAATATGTGATCATCTTTGAGAAGTCCGGCCTGATATGCCGTATTTAACTCAGCCATTCGTATGAGTTTTACGCGATCTGAGATTAAGAAGGCCAAATTCATTCTATTAAATAAATCGAGCTGGTATTCAGCATCTATCTGTCTGAAAACCTCCACCGAACTATCTATCGAACAGCCCGTTGCTGCTTCAAAGTCTTCATCGACTTTCAATATCAATACCTGATTGTGAAGAATGTTAAAATGAGAACTCAGCGAATTGCCATGAGCCGCCCATTGTGCACAAAAGGCTTGCAGTTTGTCTTTGATCGCATTTTGCTCTTGAGGAGCAAGTGGGCGTTGCGCATTATAAACCCATACTCTTCCATTTCCCATGCAACAAATTTAGTCAAAGGCAAAGTAATGTTGGTTTGAACACGGTCCCCCTTACCCCAAGGGGAAGAACAGGGATTTAAGTCTAGAAAACAAAGATTAAACGCTTACTGAATCCAGCGTGTGAAATTCTTACAAGAAGAGACAAGTGCAAAGCGCGAGTCCTAGCTTTTTCCCTTAGCTTATAAGTGAATTACCTCGTCATATGCAGCCGCACATGCTTCCATAACTGCTTCGCTCATCGTTGGATGAGGATGAACGGTCTTGATCATGCTGTGGCCTGTTGCCTCAAGTTTTCTTGCTGCAACAACCTCCGCAATCATTTCTGTCACGTTCGCACCTATCATGTGAGCTCCCAGGAACTCTCCGTATTTGGCATCAAATATCACTTTGACAAAGCCGTCTTTGGCACCCGAAGCACTCGCCTTCCCGCTAGCAGAAAATGGAAATTTTCCGACTTTAATATCATAGCCGGCTTCCTTAGCGGAAGCTTCTGTATATCCAACTGAAGCTATTTCAGGCCAGGTGTAAGTGCATCCTGGAATATTTCCATAGTCAAGCGGTTCTGGATTCTCACCTGCTATTTTTTCTATACAAATGATTCCTTCTGCACTGGCGACATGGGCAAGAGCTGGGCCATGGACAATGTCACCAATAGCGAAAATGCCGTCTACATTGGTCTTGTAGTAATCATCCACTACCACTTTGCCTTTTTCAGTCTTGATGCCTAGTTTTTCCAATCCGATGTTCTCGATATTGGTTTGAATGCCCACTGCAGAAAGCACCACATCGCAGTCTATCTGTTCTTCGCCTTTGGCAGTCTTTACTTTTACTTTACAGCCAGTTCCTTTTGTATCAACTCCTTCTACAGAACTATTGGTCATTATTTTAATGCCTTTCTTTTTGTAGATTTTCTCCAGAGCCTTTGATACCTCAATGTCTTCATTTGGAACTATGCTTGGCATGAATTCAACGATCGTCACTTCGGTTCCCATAGCATTGTAGAAATAGGCAAATTCAACTCCTATGGCACCACTGCCGACTACAACCATTTTCTTAGGTTGTTTTGGTAATACCATCGCTTCGTGATAACCGACAATCTTCTTACCGTCGATTTTTAATGCGGGCAGTTCTCGTTCTCTAGCACCGGTAGCCAAAATGATGTGTTTGGCAGAATGACTTTCCTTTTTTCCTTCGTTATCCACTTGAACTTGGCCTTTGGCAATCAAAGTCCCAAATCCGGTGAGAACAGTAATCTTGTTCTTTTTCATGAGGAATTGAATACCCTTACTCATTCCATTGGCTACATCCCTGCTCCTTTTGATCACTGCGTCAAAATCGTGCTTTGCACCACTAACGCTGATCCCATAATCTTCTGCGTGGTTTATGTATTCAAAAACCTGGGCTGATTTAAGCAAAGCTTTAGTAGGAATACATCCCCAATTTAGGCAAACACCGCCCAGTTCCGCTTTCTCAACTACTGCAGTCTTCAGGCCCAATTGTGCGGCTCTGATTGCAGCGACATACCCACCAGGTCCACTTCCTATTACTATTACATCAAAATTCATTGTTCTCGATTTGGCCTGCAAAGAAAGCGGAATAGTGAATTAAGACCAATTCCTTTTTGAGGTTCGCCAAAATCGCATCAACTTTGTGCCAGGACGCAATATGTTAGAGATACAGCAAATACGCAGGGATTTTGATGGAGTAAAGTCACGCCTTGATAAACGCGGAGTGGATTTTGGTGATCACCTCAGGGCAGCTCTAGATGCCGATGACCAAAGAAAGAATGCTCAGACCAAGCTGGATGCCAACTTGTCTCAAATGAATCAATTGTCAAAAGAGATTGGCAGCTTGTTCAAAGACGGAAAGAAAGATGAAGCTGAACGTCTGAAAGGACGAACTGCTGAATTAAAAACTGAGATCAAGCAATTGGAAGATGAACTAAAGCGTGCTGAATCTAATCTCTTCAATAGTTTGACACAGATTCCAAATATTCCAAACAAGGCTGTACCATCTGGGAAGAGCGAAGCTGACAATAAGGAAATTTCGCATCATGGCGAGAAACCGGTATTGGATCAAAATCTTCCCCATTGGGAATTGGCGGCCAAATATGATTTAATTGATTTTGAATTAGGAGTAAAATTAACAGGGGCGGGATTTCCGGTTTACAAAGGTAAAGGTGCCAGACTACAGAGAGCCTTGATCAATTGGTTTTTGGATCAAGCAAGAGAAGTGGGTTTTGAAGAAGTTCAACCTCCAATACTGGTCAATGAAGCGAGTGGATTTGGAACGGGGCAATTACCGGATAAAGAAGGTCAGATGTACCATGTAACGGGTGACGATCTCTATTTGATTCCAACTGCTGAAGTACCGATCACCAACATATATCGCGATGTGATTCTCGATGAAAAAGACCTTCCAATCAAGAATTGTGGGTTCACGCCTTGTTTCAGGCGAGAAGCGGGCAGTTATGGCAAAGATGTAAGAGGCTTGAACAGGCTCCATCAGTTTGACAAGGTGGAGATAGTGCAAATAGCCAAAGCAGAGGAATCATACGAAAAACTGGAGCAGATGCAGAATTATGTCCAATCTCTGATTAAAAAACTGAATTTGCCGTATCGGGTACTCTTGCTATGTGGAGGGGATACGGGCTTTGCTAGTGCGATGACTTATGATATGGAGGTTTGGAGTGCTGCACAAGAAAGATGGTTAGAAGTGAGTTCAATTTCAAATTTTGAGACCTATCAATCCAATAGGTTGAGATTGAGGTATAAAGACGGTGATGGTAAAAAGCATTTAGCACATACGCTGAATGGCAGTGCTTTGGCATTACCACGCATTCTGGCTGCCCTCTTGGAGAACAACCAGCATGAGGGTGGAATTCGAATACCAGAGGTTCTAAGACCGTATACCGGCTTTGATAATATAGACTAGATTCTGAGACTTTTCGCTGACCTACAATCGCTTAAATTTGAGCACCAATGCGATACTTATTAGGTATAATACTTTTGGTGTTTGGAATGAATGCAAATGCTCAGTTTGGAAATCAATGCATTGACTCCAATAGGGTCAATCCCTTTTATGCCTGTAATCAGTTTTTTGATCCCGTATGTGGCTGCGATGGAGAGACCTACACCAATGAATGTGAATCCTACAATCAAGCAGGAGTAAATACCATAATTGTAGATGGAGTTTGCCCTTTACAAAAGCTCTATTTTGATATATGGCCCAATCCGGCGCGGGCTGTCTTACAATTTAATTTGGGAATTGCTGAAGGCATAGAACTTGACGCCACATTGCAGATTATTGATGTTTTTGGAAATATTGTCTATTTCAAGCTTCTAAACAACCTCAGTTCTGATTTTCCGTATAATGAAAGTCTCAATCTATCTGGATTGGATACAGGGGTATATTTTTTAATGGTTTCTGGCGGCGGTGTGGCTAGAATTGAGAAGTTTGTAAAGTTTAGCATATGAGAGTAGAATCTATACATTGTGGGAATTTCAAATTGGATGGTGGAGCCATGTTTGGAACCGTTCCCAAAAGCATTTGGCAGAAGATAAATCCGGCGGATGAGAAGAATATGTGCAATTGGGCGATGAGATGTCTTTTGGTTGAAGACGGCAATAGATTAATCTTAATTGACAACGGGATTGGTGATAAGCAATCAGAGAAATTCTTTGGTTATTATTTTCTAAATGGAGAACATAGCCTGGCCTCCTCTCTCAGAGCTAAAGGCGTAGATTTCAAAGACATCACAGATGTAGTACTCACCCACCTTCACTTTGATCACTGTGGGGGAAGCGTCAATTGGAATTCAGCCAAGGACAAATACGAACTGGCATTTCCAAATGCAGATTATTGGGTACATCCTGAGCATTGGAAGCACGCCTTGGATTCAAACCCGCGTGAAAAGGCATCTTTTCTAAAGGAGAACATAGAGCCCATAAAAGATTTGGGGAATCTAAAATTCCTTGGCGACGACTTGAAGATTTCTGAAAACATCACTGCCATTGAGGCCAATGGGCATACTGAAAAAATGATTTGTCCAAAAATAAAAATGGGAGATAAAACCTTGGTTTTTATGGCGGACCTCATTCCATCCATTGGTCATATCAGACCTAACTATGTGATGGGCTATGACATAAGACCTCTGGAGACCATGAAAGAAAGAGCGGCATTTCTAGAAGAAGCTGTAGCGAAGAATTACATACTCATGTTTGAGCACGATCTTTCAACAGAATGTGGAACAATAGTTAAAACGGAAAGAGGCTTTGCATTGGATCAAAGCTTTGCATTAAAGGATATCTAAATGGAAAAGCAATTTGACAATGCACTGGAGTACCATTCCAAGGGACGTCCGGGCAAAATAGAAGTAGTGCCGACTAAACCTACTCAGACTAAGAGAGATCTGAGTTTAGCTTATTCGCCTGGGGTGGCCGATCCGTGTTTGGAGATCGCTAAGAATAAACAAGCCGTCTTTAAGTATACAGCCAAAGGAAACTTAGTAGGGGTTATCACTAATGGAACTGCGGTTCTTGGTTTAGGCGATATTGGTCCCGAAGCCAGCAAGCCCGTGATGGAGGGTAAAGGTGTGCTCTTCAAGATCTTTGCTGATATCGATGTTTTTGACATAGAGTTGGATGCCAAAGATCCTGAGCGATTCATAGAAGCGGTCAAAGCGCTAGAACCCACATTTGGAGGAATCAATTTAGAGGATATTAAAGCCCCCGAAAGCTTTGAAATTGAACGGCGATTAAAGCAGGAGCTGAATATCCCAATAATGCATGATGATCAGCATGGCACTGCAATAATTAGTGCTGCTGGCCTGCTCAATGCTCTGGAATTGACCAAGAAGAAGATTGAGAAAGTCAGGATGGTGATCAATGGAGCCGGTGCAAGCGCAGTTGCATGTGGTAAATTGTTCGTCTCCCTTGGTTTAAGGAAAGACAATCTGCTTATGCTGGACAGCAAAGGTGTAATAAGACAAGATCGCCAGAACTTGCCTGATTCTAAGGCCTACTTCGCTACCACAGAAAATTGTACAGATTTAGAGGATGCGATTAAGGGCGCAGATGTATTTGTGGGACTTTCCAAAGGGAATGTGCTCAATCAAGAGATGATTCGTTCTATGGCCAAGAATCCCATTGTTTTTGCCTTGGCAAATCCCGATCCGGAAATACCATATCAAGAGGCTATTGAATCAAGACCTGATGTCATTGTAGCAACCGGTCGGTCAGATTATCCAAATCAAGTAAATAATGTGTTGGGATTCCCATTCATATTTCGAGGAGCATTGGATGTCAGGGCAACGGCAATCAATGAAGAAATGAAGATGGCAGCAGTTATGGCTTTGGCAAAGCTTGCCAGGGAGGCGGTTCCAGATGTAGTTCTCATAGCATACAATGAACCTGAAATGAGTTTTGGTAGAAACTATATCATACCAAAACCGCTAGATCCGCGATTGATCACAGAAGTTGCACCAGCGGTTGCTAAAGCGGCAATGGAAAGCGGTGTTGCACAAGAGCCCATCGAAGATTGGGAAGCCTATAAGGATAAACTCAGACGTCGACTCGGATTGGACAATAGGTTCTTGAGAAGCATGTCAATGCGAGCTAAGCAGAACCCTATGAAGATAGTTTTTGGCGAGGCCGACAAACTAAAAGTGCTCAAAGCGGCTCACTTGGCCAATGAAGAAGGAACCTGCATACCTATTCTCCTCGGCCATGAACACAAGGTTCGTGCTTTGATCAAAGAGCACAAACTGAATTTGGATTCCAATGTGATAATTGACCCAACCAAAGAAAACGAAAAGCAAGAGGAATACGGAAAACTCTATTTCGAAAAAAGGTCTCGAAAGGGATTGACACTCTTTGAGGCCACAAAAGAAATGAGGCTTAGGACACATTTTGGGGCAATGATGGTGGAGCAAGGGGATGCAGACGCATTCATCTCAGGTTTGAGCCGAAATTACCCCAATACAATTAGACCAGCCTTGGAGATCATAGGCAAGGAAAAAGGGGTGAGCAAGGTTGCGGGCATGTATATCATTATCAGTAAACGGGGGCCGTTGTTCTTTGCAGACACTACTGTAAACATCGAACCCAATTCAGAAGAATTGATTGAATTGGTAAAAATGACTCATCAGACCGTGAGTAAATTTGGCATCAAGCCAAAGATTGCCATGCTATCATACAGCAACTTTGGTTCTGCAAAAGGGAAGACAGTAAACGATATTCAGAAAGCAGTGAAATATTTGCATCAGCACCATCCGGAAATCATTGTGGACGGGGAAATGCAAGCGAATATGGCGCTGAACCCAGAGTTGAGACAAGAGGTTTTTCCGTTTAGCAAGTTGGGGTCAGAAGAAGCGAATGTCTTTATTTTTCCTACACTGTCTTCGGGAAATATTGCGTATAAGATGGTGCAAGAACTGGGAGTGAGTGATGCTATTGGCCCAGTATTGATGGGCTTCAGAAAATCCGTGCATGTACTGCAATTAGGAAGCAGCATTAGGGAAATTGTAAACATGATCAACATTGCAGCGGTGGATGCTCAAGGTAAACAAGGGCTGTTCTAGTTTAGATGAGAATAGAAATCGTACCATACAACTCCATTCCATACAAGCACAGCTTGCTTATTCGAGAGGAGGTTTTGAGAAAACCACTTGGCATGGAAATTACAAAGGGAGACGTATTTGACGAAGATAAGCACGTACACTTTGTCGCCATTGAGGAAGAATATGCCGATGGGGTCAATTTGAACGCAGTTGTGGGTTGTGTTGTGCTTATTCCCAATTATGAACCACAGACGGCCAAGCTCAGACAAATGGCCACTTTAGAACAATTTAGGGGAAAGGGTTATGGCAAAGCACTGGTGTGGCAATTGGAGAAATATGCCAAGCGAAAGGGTATGGCCAAAATCGTTTTGAATGCCAGACATTATGCCGTTGATTTTTATCTTAAAGTTGGATATCAAATTAGATCGGAGAAATTCACAGAGGTGGGAATTGATCATTTTAAGATGGAAAAAGATTTAAGGGCTTAAGCATAATATTATCGCCTTATTAGAAAATATATCGCAGCCATCTGATCTTCAAAAACTGAGGAAAGATCAATTGGCAGAATTGTGTGCAGAGATCAGGGAGTTCTTTATAGATGCAATTCTAAAGAATGGGGGACATTTCAGTGCCAATTTAGGGGTGGTAGAACTCACTGTCGCACTGCACTATGTCTTTGATATGAGTTCAGAGAAATTGGTCTGGGATGTGGGGCATCAAGCCTATATTCACAAGCTACTGACAGGAAGGAAAGATGAATTCAGCAGCATTAGAAAATGGGGAGGCTTAAGCGGTTTTCCCAAAAGATCGGAAAGCAAATTCGATCATTTTGGAACGGGGCACTCCTCGACTTCTATATCTGCCGTATTAGGCATGGCAGAAGCAGCTAGACTTCAAGGTCTGGACAGGCATCACTTGGCTGTGATTGGAGACGGTTCACTTAGTGGTGGGATGGCCTTTGAAGCACTCAATAATATGGGCATGTCAGCAGCGAATGTTTTGGTTTTGATCAATGACAATGAAATGGGGATTGATCCAAACCTAGGTGCGATCAATCAGCATTTAGAGAGAATCGAACACAGCAAAGAGAATTTCTTTGAGAATCTCGGCATTCCATATTTCGGACCCATCGATGGTCATGATGTTTTGGCATTGGTGAACACATTCGAAGATCAGAAAGCATTGAACTTTCCAAGGGTGGTCCATTTGAAGACAATAAAGGGCAAGGGATACCCCCCGGCAGAGGAAGAGCAAACCAAGTGGCACAGTGTGAAGTATGTCAAAGTAGATGTACGCAAATCGGACAACAAAGAAGAGAAACCACCCAAATATCAAGAGGTCTTTGGTCAAACGCTACTGCAATTGGCTCGGGAAAACGAAAATGTTATTGGGGTTACGCCGGCAATGCCTTCGGGAAGTTCCATGAATATGATGATGGAGGAGTTTCCTCAGCGTGTTTTTGATGTGGGTATAGCAGAACAACATGCGGTCACATTTGCTGCGGGATTGGCATTGGAAGGCAAAAAAGTGTTTTGCCATTTATATTCATCCTTTGCTCAGCGCGCATATGATCAAATCATTCACGATGTAGCTCTGCAGAATATCCCCTTAATTTTATGTTTGGATCGCGCAGGTCTGGCTGGTGAAGATGGCCCCACACATCACGGCTTATTTGATATAGCTGCACTTAAAGCCATTCCAAATTTGGAGATCATTGCACCAATGGATGCTTTTGAATTGCAAGCAGCCATGAGGTGGGCACTGACAGCGGACGGACCTACGGTGATAAGGTATCCCAAGGGCAGGGTAGATGCAATGAATTGGAAGCTACCCAGTCATTATGAATTTGAATCTAAGTCTAGGTTTATGAGTAAAGGGAGCCGCATATCCATTGTATCTATAGGTACTTTGGGCAATGCCGTGCAGAAAGCGATGGAGAAATCTAAAAACAAATCAGAAATTACTCATTTGGATTTGCGCTTTGCCAAATCATTGGATGTGGAAGCACTTCGTGAAGTATTTGAATCCAGTGAAAGAATTCTCTGTTTGGAAGATGGGATTCTAGAAGGAGGCATAGGCCAAGAAGTTCAAAGTATAGCTCAGAGAAATCAGTACAATGGAAGCATTGAGATACGAGGGGTCTGTGATGAATTTAGTCCTCATGGCACCATAGAAAAACTCCACCAGCACTATGGATTGGACTCAGAATCAATTGCACGATGGATTGATGATGCTAGCTTTTAAAAGGGTCTGAGAATTTTGGGTCATTTATTATCTCCTCATCATCCAGGGTTTTTAGAAAGGCAACTAGAGCGGCCTTCTCCTCTGAGCTTAAATTAAGGCGTTGCAGATTGCCTCCGGGTTTCAAACGATTGTCTAGTGCTGGCCCATCCTGTATACCACTATTGTAGTGTTCCACAACATCTTCAAGGGTTTCCAATGAGCCGTCGTGCATATATGGGCCATACATGGCTACATTTTTTAGAGAGGGAGATTTGAAAATCGTCGTTTCGCTTGCTTCTAGGCCATTGCTTCTTGAATTGGGGTCAAGTGAAAAGCTAGGTGCTTGATGACAACCCGCACAACCCGCACCGCCATTTTGTGGAGGGGCGAGAAACAATTGCTTTCCCTGGTTCTCTTGATCGCTAAAATTAGCGAAAGGCCTACCTATTCCAGCCCCTGGTCCTGGCGCATTTGGATTAAAGGCATCTGCAAATCCAATATCAAATCGACTGTTTGTAGAAACCATGCTTCGTATAAATTGAGCCATGGCATCCTGCATTCTTTCTTCTGTGATTCCTGCATCACCATAACTGAGTTCAAAGAGCTCAGGGTAGTAGGGCAGTGCTTCCATTTTGTCAAAGAGAGCATCTAATCCACCATGGGATTCATCAAAACCCATCTCAACGCCATCTTGGATTGGTTCAGTGGTCTGGGCTTCTAGGCTAGGAGCTCTGCGATCCCAAAAGAAATCTAATCCGAGGTAGAATTGCGCGTTGGCCAAGCGCATTGAATGTGCTCCCGTTTTACCACCTTCAAATCCAATACTAAAGAGGGCAGTATCTGTAAAACCCAAGGATTGGTCATGACAGCTTGCACAGGAAGTGCTGTTGTTTCGGCTGAGCGCTTTGTCGTAAAACAAGACCCTACCCAGAGTGGCTCCAATATTCGTGATGGGGTTGCCAATAGGAGTGTTGGTGTTTACATTCTGATAGTAATTGGGCAGAGTTTGATTGGCATAGTTTTCCAAATTATTGACGTCTATACTCAAATACTCTTCAATTCCTGGGAATGTTTTTTGATCGGGTTGTTCCTCGATAACCTCTTTACAGGAAACGACTATGATGCTGAGAAGGAGAGTAAGGAATAGTACAGAAAGGAGTTTTCTCATAACATATAGACTAGATGATTCAAACTTATATTCCATTAGCCTAATGGAATGACACTGATGTTACATTAAAGATCTTTGGCCCTGACAACCAACTCTGCCAAATCCAAGACTTCTACTTCCCCTTCTTTCTCAAAATGCTTAACTCCGTCACTTAACATGGTGGTGCAAAAAGGGCAATTGGCTGAAACGATATTGGCATTTGTGGAAAGTGCTTCTTCTGTGCGTTCCACATTGACCTCTTTCTCTCCCTTTTCTGCATCCTTGAACATTTGTGCTCCACCAGCACCACAACAAAGCCCATTGGACTTGCATCTCTTCATTTCGACCAGTTCTGCATCCAGTGCTTCAAGAACTCTTCGCGGAGCGCTGTATACCCCATTTGCTCTGCCCAGATAACAGCTGTCGTGATATGTTATTTTTTTTCCTTTAAAAGCTCCACCTTCAAAGTGTAGTTTACCGTCATCTATGAATTCCTGCAGAAGTTGAGTGTGATGTATTAGCTCGTATTCTCCACCCAAATCTGGGTATTCGTTCTTTAGTGTATTAAAGCAATGAGGGCAGGTTGTCACTATCTTAGTAATCTCATATGCATTTAAGGTAGCTATATTGGACATAGCTTGCATTTGGAACAAGAATTCGTTGCCAGCTCTTTTAGCCGGATCGCCTGTACAACTCTCTTCCGTTCCCAATATGGCGTATTTGATCTCAAGATGATGGAGAATCTTAACAAAGGCCTTGGTAATCTTTTGTGCGCGTTCATCAAAACTTCCTGCACATCCAACCCAAAAAAGAATATCTGGCTTTTCCCCCTTTGCTGTTAATTCTGCAACCGTTGGCACATGAATTTGCTCACTCATTGGGTTGCAATTTAAATATTTCGGTCTGACCGAGGACTAGCTTTTCTAATTTTATAGGTCAAAGTTGCCATGAAGTAACGTTGAATGGCATTGCTATTGTTTTGGACAAAGGTATTGGCATTCCACCAACGCCAAAGATTCCTGTTTTGATCAAGAATATCAAATGCTTTAGCCCCCAAACTCCAGTGTTGCTGTTTGTCAAAGAAGAACGAAAGTTCGGCACTTAATATGGGGATACTTGCGGCTCCAACTGCATTGTTGCTGCCGTAGATTTCCCAATAGACGCCAGAGGCAAATTCAAGTCGATCAATGGGGGTGATTACCAATTCAGCATCGATTTCGTGATTTATATATGCGTTGTTCTCAATTCCTCCAATCTTTCCTTTGTTCTGTTTAAGCTGATAGTCCAACTCCAAACTCCAAAGATCAAACTCATTGAATTGCAAATTGGGTCCAATTCCTATGTCTACATTATTAATCCTTAGCTCCTCGCTGTTTCGAATAAAAAAGGATTGACTCCTGCCATAGTCTAGTTCAACACCCAATTGCGCTTTCAGGAATTTTACAGGCCAGAGCATTCCAATTTCGTGGTTGGACCAAAAAGAATGTTTGAAGTTCACCACATTGGAGATTGAGTAATTATCTTCTGTAATTTGGTTGCTATTCACCACGGGATTAAGCCTAAAGGTAGTCCAACCACTAAAACTCAAGATCTTGCCAATACCGAATATTTTTTGGTATTGCCAATTGTTGCGATAACGCATAAAGTTTTGCAATTCAATGTTGCCAATGGTAGTTTGATACGGATTGCTATTGTCCACAACAGGCATTACCTGATTGATTTGAGGCCGATCTACATTGGCGCTTACATTGAACCTAAAATTATACTTATGCTGCTTGGTCGAACGCAGGAACATATAAGGGATAAAAAAGGATTGGTTAAATCTGTAGTGGTACAAACTGTCGGTAGTAAATCTTCTGTCTTCAATACTTTGATTGATCTCTGGAACAAAGTGTAAAGTGGTGAAGGAATCGAGTTTTAAGATTAGATGAGCATAGTATTCAATATTCTGTGCTTGTACTCTTCCTTTTGGGCTCTTAGCGGCAATGGGTTCATTTTCATTCTCAGACCAAATAAACCGATGGCTATATTCTGAGATTATGTAATTCAAGCCAGGTCTAAGGGTCCATTTGTCATTGATCTCTATCTGGTAGGCCGAAGTAAAAGCGACAGTGCTTTCCACTGTCTTTAATCTTTGCTCAAGTATCGGATCTTCATTTAGAGGGAGAGGTAAGAGTGAAGTGTCTGTTTTAAAGTAGGAGAGGTAGTTTTTAGTAATGCTAGAACCCCCATAATATAGCGAACCTAAGAAGTAATCAGAAGGTTTAGACTTTCTCTTTCTCGTCCAATGAAGTTTGGTAGCGAATTTTTCATTCCCTCCATCGTTTTCGTCTCTGTTTACTCCGCTGTTTATAATTCTGGCTTCAGTGAAATTGTATGTCTGATTGAGATCTAACCCCAAGCCCTGCTGCGTGCTCAATTGCGATCTCCACACAAAGCGATTCACACTATCGGTTTCCCACTCTACTGTAGCATTTAGCTGATGCACACTTTGTTCACCCTCAAATTCACTAAGGCTTTTCCTAAAAAGTGTCCCTTCTTCTAAATATACTTCTTCGTCTCTGTCAGATATGCGAATGTTGTTTTCACGGGTAAGGACGTAGGCCAGATCCACTTGCATGTCTTTTAGCGGACTAAAGTGGAGGTTAGCTCCTCCGCCGTTGTATGACTTCACTCCGCCATTCCACCATGTCATGCGATTGGATTGGTTAAATGGTGTGATCTCAAAGGATTGTAGGGTGGACATTGCTTGCCATCCATAAAGTCGTCTATTTAGGTTATTTGCACCACCTATAATAGAAAGCTGAGTTTCGTCTTTAAAGAAATTGATGTTTCCGTGTAAGTCGTAATAATCTTCTGTCCCATAGCCCGCTCTTATGGTTCCAAAAAAGCCTTTGGTGTGCTCGTCTTTGAGTACCAAGTTGATCACCTTTTCTCTCTCGTTTCCATCTTGTTCTGTGAATTCATCTTCATCCGTCTTGCGATCTATCACTTCTACTTTATCTACCAGATCTGCATCGAGGTTTTTGGTAGCGGCTTCGACATTGCCACCAAAAAATTCTTTTCCGTTAATGAGTATTTTGGTCACTTGCTGTCCTTCAGAACTGATGGTTCCATCTCTATTTACTTGAATCCCAGGCATCTTTCTGATTAGGTCTTCAACATTGGCATTGGATTGCGTTTTAAAACTTTCAGAATTGTAAACCACCGTGTCTCCATTGAGCAGAATGGGAATCTTGTTCGCTTTGACCATGATCTCCTCAAAACTGATGGTGGACTTTGTGCTCCTTACAACGATATTGTCTAGGTCAGTAGAGACGTCAATTTCTTTATAGCTAACGTCATAGCCATAGCAGGCGACCACCAATAAATATTTGCCTGCGGGGACAGCTTTGAACGCAAAACTGCCATCATCTTTAGATACAGAAAATTGGACTATAGAACTGTCGGTTTGCAAAGAGAGACCAATACTGGCATAAGGTATTGCCTTGTTACGATCATCAATGATTTTTCCGCGCAGGTCGAAGTTTTGAGCAAAGTTGAAAAGGGGGAATAAGATGAAAGCACACAGGGGTAGGAGGGTTTTCATTCCAAAAGTCTTACGCGATGTAAGGCAGAAATCTTATTGATCTATAATTCCTTCGTCCAATTGGCTCTATCGGTCGGTGAGAATTGCCAAGGAGCTTGATTGTTTTCAATATTGGTGTTCATCATGTTCAGCTCCTGAGGTGCATCGGCTTTTTCCATGACCAAATATTGCCTCATGCCATATATAATCTCCACGGGATTGATGTTTACTGGGCATGCCTCAACACAAGCGTTGCAAGTGGTGCAGGCCCATAGTTCTTCCTTAGATATGTAATCGTGTAAGGATTTGCCATCATCATTCTCAGTAGTGCTAGCACGGTGCTTACCCAGCTCTTCCATGCGGTCACGCGTGTCCATCATCACCTTGCGTGGACTGAGTTTTTTACCTGTAATGTTGGCGGGGCAACTTGAGGTGCATCTACCACATTCTGTGCAGGTGTATGCATCCAACAGATTCTTCCAACTCAAATCGGTGACATCATTCACTCCAAACTTTTCGGGAGGTGGCGCATTGGGATCAGCCGAAGAAGGGTCCAACATCATTTTAACTTCATTGGTTACTTCGGGCATATTGTCGAAACTACCTGCTGGTCGTAGCCCGGAATAATAGGTGTTGGGGAAGGCCAGAAAGATATGTAAATGCTTGCTGTAAGGAACATAGTTTAGGAAAGCGAGAATTCCCAATATGTGTAGCCACCAACACAGTCTTTCGATGAAATAAGCAGTCTCATACGAAATGCCTTCAAACAATGGCAAGATCAGAGCACTTACCGGAAAGATACCGTGCAATAGGGCATCCGTATCAAGTTTAGCGAACATAGATTGTTCAGCAGCATTCATGGTAAGTAAAGCAGCCATGAGTACAATCTCAATCAAGAGGATATAGGTGGCATCTTTGGTAGGCCAGCCTTTCATTTCTGCCGACTGAAAGCGCGGTAGTTTAAGTATCCAGCGGCGGGCTAAAAGAAAGATGCAAGCTAGCAAGACACCCAAAGCCAGTATCTCAAAAAAGGCTATTGCTATATCATAGACCGGTCCTAGAAAGGACAATGCTCGGTGAGTTCCAAAAACACCGTCAATAATAATCTCGAGAACCTCAATATTGATCAAGATGAACCCCGCGTATACAATGATATGTAATATGCCAGCTATGGGCCTAACCACCATTTTACTCTGGCCCAATGCAACTCGCGCCATGATTCGCCAGCGTTCTTTCTTGTTATCGCTTAGGTCTTCATCCTTGCCCATGAGGATATTTCTCCTAATGCGTTGAACGCTTTTGGTGAAAAAGTAAATGGCTATGCCCAAGGCAAGCACAAAAAGGATTTGTTCTAGATACTGCATGAAGACCTTCCAAAATTAATCAAATTGCTTTTTTAAAAGCCTCTTAAAAATTTTGGGATAAATGATAGTTCGTGTATTATCTTCGCAGCCTCTTTTTAGAGAAAGGTTGGTGCGGTAGCTCAGTTGGTAGAGCAATGGACTGAAAATCCATGTGTCGGCGGTTCGATCCCGCCCCACACCACAAAAAAGACTCAACCTTTGGTTGGGTCTTTTTTTATACAACACGTTTCAATGCCGTGCTCAAGCGAGGACTTGTACTTATCAGCAGTAAAAGAGCTGCAATTCCAATGATCCAATTAACCTTGGCCGCTGTCCTTTCTGCTTTGAAGTAATAAGCAATGCAGAGAAGACCAATCAGGAGGAAGTGCATCGAGCTACCTAGCTAATCCCAGATTGCTTCTCGGTGTGATTTGTTATATAGGCGTGATGGTCTTGTTTGTTGCGGCATTTAAGAAAGGCGGAGAACTCACAGTGCTCTACCCCATTTATGCCTCGACCTTTATTTGGGCTGCGCTATTGGCCCTGATGATTTATGGCACTCCCATTAAGCCGGTGAATGTAGCAGGGATGCTGCTATTGGTTTTGGGGATGTTTTTTGATGGGGAAGTAGGATTAAATTTTAGATAATAAAAAAGCCCCCATGCCTAGGCATGGGGGCTTTTTTATTATCGGTATTCTTATTTTGAAACTGTAATTCTCTTGGTAGCGTAGAAATCACCGTTTTTAACCTGTACGAAGTATACTCCGTCAGCAACATTTGAAAGGTCAACAATAAAGTTACCGTTCAGCATGTCAGTGATGTTTACGTCAAGTTGATTACCTAGAACATCAGATACCGCAATGGTGATATCTTCAGTTGCGTTCTCAACTTTCAAGTTGAATACTCCAGTAGATGGGTTTGGATAAACATTGATCATCGCATCGTCTTGAGTTAATTCCTCAACACCAACTAGATCAACTGCAACAGTCTCGCAAGACTCGCTCCAGCACTCATCGTTCTTAACAGATAGGCAGATCTCAAAGTTTCCTTCATCTACGTTATCGTAAGTATAAACTGGATCTTCCATGGTAGAGCTACCGCCGTTACCAAATCTCCACTGATAGATAGTATATCCTGCTGGTGCATCAAGCACTACAGTTCTACCTTGTACATCAGATGTAAAGCTCGCATCTGGAGCAGCATTGATGGTGATTGGCTTAGTAATCTCAGCATCACATCCACCTGCTACTTCAGCAGTCAATGTAACGTTCACTACTTGAGTAGTTCCAGAGCTAGCATATCTGTGTCTTGGCTGCTCGTCGTTAGACGTTGAGTTACCGTTCACATCAGCTGCACCGAAGTTCCAAGTATAGGTCAAGTCACCGGCAGCAACCGTAGACTTGTTCGTGAATACCGCTTCTTCACCCTCACAGATGTCAGATACTTCAAAGTCTGCAGTAGCCTGAAGTACAACATCTAGGTCTTTGGTAATGGTACTTGAACATCCATTCACAGAATTGATGGTCAAGGTCACTTCCTTAGATCCGATGTCAGAGAATAAGAATGATGGATTTTCTTGGGTAGAAGTAGATTCTCCGTTGAAATCCCACATGAAGTCACTTGCAATTCCAGCAGGTACTGAACCTGTTCTGGTAAAGTTAACTGGAGTCAAGTTACAGGTTGCATCGTAAGAGAAGTCTGCCTCAGGAGACTCGAGCAAAGTAATGCTCGCAGTGTACTCATCCTCACATCCGAATTCAGAGTAAGCCGTTAGTGTCACTGTTTGTGAACCTGAAGTAGAATATACGTGAGTAGGATCTTTTAGAGTAGAAACTCCATTGTCACCAAAGTCCCAAGTATAACCCGCTTTACCGATGGCAAGCGTTGTTCCATTATTGAACTGGATATCTTCCAAGTTACACGCTCCCAAAGTAGAGAAGCTAGCGACTGGACGAGCAAACTGGTATGCTTTCTTAGTGATAGATGCATCACATCCATTCTGAGTAGCCTTCAAGGTTACATTGTATCCTTCTGGTAAAGCTGTAGCATACATATGTGTTGGGTTCTGAGCGGTAGAAGTATTGCCGTCTCCGAATTTCCAAGCATACGTAATGGTACCGCTAACAGGGCTAGTGGTCTCATCGTTGAACTGGATCAAATCTCCCTCACATGCATTCACTACTGAGAAATCAGTCTCAGGAGTTGGTGTGACAGTGATCTGCTTAGTAACCGTATAAGCGAACTTAGGATAAGACTGGTTTCTGACCTCTAGCTCAACATCGAAGTTGCCGAAAGTTGAGTAATCCCAGAATCCATCCTTGATCTCAGAAGTATCCTCATCAGAATTTGGATCGTTGTATCTCCACTTGTAAATCATGAAGTCATTACCCATCATTTGAGACTGGTTCTTAAAGGTAGCAACCGTACCCAAACAAACATTGGCAATGTCAAAATCAACATCCGGAGTGAATGGTACATACATCCAACGACCAACCACTGAATCACATCCTGTGTTCAAATCGTTAACCATGAATGAAACATATACCAATGAATCGTATAGTGATGAATCAGGATCAACAGTAACTGTTCCTGCTGTTCCATCAACGTCGATACCCAAACCTGCAGTGGACATGCCACCAGAAGTCATGGAGTTATCAGTAACCGTCCAATCCGTTCCATACTGAGCTGCAGTATACTTAGAAGGAGAAACGATGTCGTAGATAGAAGTAGTGTTTGGAACTGTAATGTCAGGATCCGCCATGTTTCCTGTATTGAAGTAACCGTCAAATGTGCTTCCCATTGCCATATCCGCTCCACTTGGTGAAGGGGTAATGAAAATATTATGAGTCAAGGTATTGTTTGAATTGTCGTCATCACATTTAATACCCGCTTCGATAACATTGTTACCTGGAGTATTGAAAGTAGGAACAGCGTCAAAAGTGAAAGTCTCAGTAGCACTTGCAAAAGCAGTATCAATGCTCTCTACAACTTCACCGGTTCCATTAATAGTGTAGAACAAGTTCATGTTCGCTATATCAACGTTGGTACCATTGTTGAAATCTAAAGTGATTGCTTCCATATAGTTACCGCACTCATTGGTGCCGTTAAATACAAGGTTAGCCACATCGTGATCAACAAAGAACTCAAGAGCTCCAGGATCAGGACCACAAGCTGTTCTGCTTGCACCCGTTAAATCTTCAGTTGTTAAACCAGGAGCACCCTGATTAGCAAATTCTGGGTTTTGAGGAGTCCAATCACCACCGCCAACAAATAATGGATCGGTCCACCAAGAATTGGTCTCGTTGGATTGTCCTAACCAAGTATTGAAATTGTTGGTAGTACCACCGTAGTACCACACTGCTGCGGTTGAAGTAGAATACCAAACGTTTGCTTCAAACTCCATTTCGCCGATACCATAAGGTACGTAAATGAGTCGCAGTCCGTTGGTGCTATAATAAGTAGAAGAACCTTCCAGGTTAACGATGTTGTTCTTAACCTCATAAGTGGTTGCATCTGACTGATAAGCATAAGGGTAGATAGCGTACTGATAGTAGAGAACATCTGCATCAAGTGAAATCGTATTGTTTGCAATAACGACGTCGTCAGAATAGTAACCGGCATAGATTCCGTAATTGTAATAACTCGCGTCGTTGTCTGCTATCAAGTTGTTTGTAATGCTAAGATTACTAGAATAATACAATGCGTAAATGGCAAATGTGCCATAGGTAGTTCCCGCATTACCCGTAAACTCATTTCTATCTATTGTAGTGTTAGAACCGTAATAGTATGAATATATACCATATACATAATATGCTGCTGTATTGTCAACAATTCTATTTCTACTCAGGTCTTGGTTTTGGCCATAATAGTAATTATAGATACCATACATATAGAATGTAGCTTGGTTATCGTGGATGTAGTTATCCGTGATTGAACCGTTCTCTCCATAATAATAGTTATTGACACCGTAGATATAGTTTGATGAATTGTTTGACACCTCATTACCTATAAAATCATTTCCTCTTCCGTAGAAGTAGTTGTTGATTGAGTAGAAGAAATAACCGTTGGCCTCGTTGTTGTCAACCAAATTATAAGATACCAAATTGTTGTCGTTGTAATAATAGAATACTATACCACCTTGGTAATAAATACCATTTGACTCATTGTTGGTAATCTCGTTATAGCTGATGTCCATGTAATCATTGTAATACTCCATATAGATATAACCGTAATAGTTATAAGCAGTACCTGAACGATCTCCAACGTTACCGTCAATGATATTGTTCTTAACCTCTAGTCTTGTAGAAGCAGAACCGTTTGAGTAATAGAAATAGATACCGAACATCTCATTATCACCGGTTAGACCTGTGATTGAGTTACCATTGAACTGAGACTGAATCCCGCCGTTCTTGATATAGCGACTGTAGGTACCCCAAATTCTGTTGATGTCACCTCTTTGGCTATGCATGTCGTTTCCGTTGAATTGGATACCGTTCACATAGTTCAAATAACCCCCAACATTATAGTAGTTGGTGATGTCATTGTTTGTGATGACAACATCATCGGTGTAAGAACTAGATCCGTAGTAACCAATTGCAAATACAGGACCTGCTCCAGTGTTAGCACCGTTTGAGAACATGTTTCCTGTGATGGTGTTACCTGTACCGTGGTTTCCAGAACTTGTTCCAGTTGGTGAAGAAGAGAAAGCCACATACTCAGAAGTACTTGTTCCTACATAGGCCGTCATCTGAACATCACAATTGCTGATGGTGTTTCCATCGGCGTCGTTACCTATCCAGATGTTTCTGGCATAAGTTCCCGTTGTGTCGTTGACGATGACCATGTCATCAATTGTTAAATAATCAACTCCGTTCAGACCTATGGTGTAGGTCATTGATCCGTTGGTGATTGTTTCTCCATTGCCGTTAATGATGATTTCATTACTTGAACTTGTTCCTAAAACTGCTCCGAATAAAACGGATTCGTCATAAGGACCTGAACCTGCAACAACATCGACAGTCACTCCACCAGTCCCTACGCCATAGGTTTCTAGTGAGTCTGCCAAATCATTAAAGGACTGGAAATTAGTTGCACTTGCTGCGGATGTTTGATCTACAGTAAGACTACCAGTGTACTGGGCCATTGCAATGCCCGATGTAAGGGTCAAAGCAAGGATTGTGAGAAAAGAGGATTGAATTAACGTCGAAAGCCTTTTTTTCCTAACGTAATTTTTTGTCATATAAATGAGGATTAGAATTAAACTACGCTTAGGACGTTACGAATTTAATCAAATAGTTGATTAAAAATTACATTTTTTATTTATTCATTCTTAGTCCGAATCACATTAAAATATTCCATTTTTTTATTTAATATTTAAATTACACTTTAAATTTTACTTTCTAATAATCAGCGCATTATGTTGAAATTACATTTATATTTCTTTTGCTGACAATATTTTGACATTATTCGTAGTTCAAAGGATAATACAAATCGGAATTGGCTTTCCAACTATCATCTTTAGTGTGAATCTCTCTAATTTTTGCATAGCGTGATTCTCACAGTAATAGGAAGTACCAGGAGACTATTCATTAAGCAAATGAATCAGCAGTATAGAAATTTCTCCTTAGTATAACTATCAACTATTAGTGGCCGAAAGAAGCCAGTGCGTAGGTTTATTAAGAAGTGATTTCTTCAATTCAAACCGGCGATCTAAGGACCACTCAAAACAGAACATTAGTTATAAGATCTTGACCGTGATTGACGTCTTGGCAACCTTTGGGTTGTTAATCAATCTAAGTCCACTTTATGGAGTGGGGCGAAATTTGCTTAGGACAGCCCTGCTCCTTTAGTGATTGAATTGAGTATGCTTCATGTTAAATCGTTGAAGTTGCTCAAAAAGGGGGTGGGACAATGGTAACATACGCTTACGTTTCAACATCTACCACCCCTATTTTTAGGTAAAGTGATTTACCTCTATAATTATACGAGGCAATAACACTTTTATTACAATCTTGGCTTCAAAATTGTTTGGAAACCCTTTAATAAGTAGCAATTCCTTATCCTTATCAAGGGCTTAGGAACAGGGCTCAACACCCCAATCTGTATGCCCTCTTCCCTCCCAACATTTCCAATTCTCTTGAATTCTATTCACTTTCCAAGTACTATCCTTATTCCAAAGAGCATCCATCACAATTTTGGTGGCCCGTTGAGAGTCATCTAACAGTTTATCGTGAACGAGTGTAATGATGTATCTCCCGCTTTGGGCTTTCCTTTTTGAAGAGATATTCAATTCAAGCGGGCCTTCGTGTTCGGGCTGCCCATAATATTCCATGATGAGGTCCTCTGGGCTTTCAATATCTGTTCTCTCCGCTATTTCTGCATTGAAGTTGGAGGGGTCGCGTTCTACAAACTCTTCTTCTGAACAAGAGAGGATCACTAAAGCAAATAACATCAAATAGATATTGTATCTCACTGTCTAGTGAAGGTCATACTATAAGTATCATAAGACTTGATATTCAACGTATTGCCACTTATAGACGCGTTATATGCACCATCAAAGCTACCTTCCACTCTGCTTTCCCATTCACTTGAAAGGGCATCACAAAATAACTGAGTGTAGGTGAAATTATCGGCTAGGAAGCTTCCACTTTCAGATACGATGTAGAAATTGGATCCCCCACCATTGCACGGACCGTTGGACATAATTCTCGATTCACTATTAAATGTGACCAATAAGGGATCTATGGTGCCGGGATAAGTTTCAGTTGCTTGAGTGCCATTATTTGTAACAGAGCTCAATTTCCAGCTTCCTATGATCTTGCTGGCAAAAGAAACATATGGGTCTGGGCTGTCGTCCTCTTTGTCTTTGCACGAAGCGATAAATATTAAAGAGCACAGTAAAATGGGGATTAGGGATTTCATGATGCTCCCCAAATATAGGACTTTCGCATTATTTGTCTAATTCGCTATCTTGCGGGCAAATGAAAAGCCTCAGCCTCATTCTTTCTTTAGCGGTTTTGATTTCTGTCGCCTCTTGTAAAAAACCTCCAATTCCAATTAAAGAGGACATAGATAATAATGGCGGTAGTCAGAAAGGCAGCGATTATGTTGGCACGTGGGATTACACCAAAATTGTTATGAGTAATGGCGACCTATCTGTTCAGGGGCAATCTTTGGGAAGTTTTGAAGGGACTGGAAAGGACATTAAGGGCAGTGTTATAGTTACTGAAAATCCAAACCGATTTACTGCCGAGCTTGAATATACTGCAGCCCTAACTCTTAGCGTCTTTGGTCAAAGTATTCCCAGGGATATTCCCGTAGAAAAAAGAGTGATTAGTGGCGATTGGACCGAGGTAAACGGCCAAATAGTATTAGATCCTGATGATGGTTCACAAATCGAAGTTCTGTCAAGTTCAGCTAATAGGGTGGTCTTCTCTGGTGTTTTTACCGAAAAAATAGCTTTGGGTCAGCAGTTCAATTTTGACGCCGTCTCCGATGTGGCGATTACCATTGAAAAATAAACTAAATCTCTTTCATTACCTTTTTGATTTCCTCTAATGTCATGGGCTTGTAGTCCGGTTGGATTCCAATATTACCAGTGGCTTTTATTTCATCTATGGATAGATGGGGCCTGCCGTCAATGGTAGTCATGAAAATAGCTTTGATCCTTGTTCCTTTAGGTACCCTTGCCACTCCGCTATTGGCGTTCATCAGACTTTTGAATTTCTTCACATAGACCATCATTCTGGCACCGATAACGCTCATCATGCTGACATTAACCATGCGGTTCAATCGCACTCTTGAAAAGCGATCGCAATTGATCCAACCCATTTTGGAAGTGACTGCATTATAGGTCTGATCGAATTCGCTCAAAGGAGTGATACCCGCTGCTCTATCGGCCTCTTTCTTTTGTGTTACGGCCACTTGGATCAAAGTCGGTACTTCTTCACCGGTCATCATTGCCTCATACTTAACATTGGTATACAAATGTCCCAAAAGATCGCTGTGCTGTCTGTAATTGAAGCCCTTGTACTTCATGCGATTCACCATCACCTTGCCTTTGTAGACAAAGTGTTTTCGGATGTAGTCTGGTTCAAATTGACCCAGATAAGAGTAGAAGTTGATGTGATAGCTCAATCGGACAAGGTCATTGTACATCTGATCCTTGACGGTAACAGTGGCGTAGCGTTGTAGTACATCTTCAGGGGTAGTGGTACGCAAACTCCCGCTGCGGATCAGACCTGCAATTTGCTTGATGGCCAGATTAAGTCTTTTTTGATCGTATAGACTTTTGACCTCATTGTATTTCGCAGTGAGAAAGGCCAGATGAGTATTTATTTCTTCTTTGATATTATCTACCCTCAGCTCATAGTCCGCCATCGCGTTGTTATAAGCCTTCTCCTTGGCCGTATAGGATTCCACCTGTCTATTGTATCGGGCCAGGCGTTTGCTGTAACGCTCTATGCGTTCATCGAAGATCTTGTCGGCCTTTCTGTTCTTT
>JAHEKB010000305.1 GCA_024638525.1 Bacteroidota bacterium | reverse complement strand
ACATTATAATGCAGCTGGTAAGTATTTGGTTTCTTCCAAAGGAGAAGTTGAAGAAGCAACCGGCGGAAGCGATTGGCGTAAGTATATGCATCCCAAATATCAACGCAGAATATTCTTCCCGGATCTGTGGTCAGAGCAAGAACTGAAGGAATGGGGGATTACTAATTTAGACGGCTATAAGGAAACCACTTAGAGGTAACTTTAAAACAGAAAATCGACACGTGTATTCACTACTATTTGTCTGAAAGGCTGACAGCGTTTATATTTATTATCGGGGAGGTAGGGCGTAGCCCCAGGCCAAGTTACTCCTTAATTAACAGCTACTTACAATAACTCATTGGCCAAATTAGCCAATTCACTTCGCTCGCCCTTTTCAAGATTAACATGAGCAAATAAGGGGTGATTCTTAACCTTATCAATCAAATAACTCAATCCATTGCTTTCAGAATCCAGATATGGAGTATCTATTTGATTTATATCACCAGTAAACACAATCTTGGTGTTCTCTCCTGCCCTAGTAACTATAGTCTTAATTTCGTGCGGAGTGAGGTTTTGTGCCTCGTCTATGATAAAGAATACATTGGCCAGCGTTCTGCCTCTAATATAGGCCAGAGGCGCAATCGAAATCTTCTCTGTAGCTACCATCTCATCAATTCGTTTAAACTCCTTGTCCTTCTCTGAATAATTGGACTTTATAAACTTTAAATTGTCCCATATGGGCTGCATATATGGGTCAATTTTCGACTTGACATCACCTGGTAAATAACCGATATCCTTATTGCTCAAAGGCACAATAGGCCTAGTCACATAAATCTGATGGAACTGGCTCCTTTGCTCAAGGGCAGAGGCAATGGCCAATAAGGTTTTTCCTGTACCAGCCACACCGCGTAAAGTGACCAATTTAATTTCAGGATTCATAAGTGCGTGAAGAGCAAATGCTTGTTCAGCATTCTTAGGTGTGATTTTATAAATGGTCTTTTTTTCAATTCGCTCTATGTGCTGATCGGTTTGATTGTAATAACCCAGAGCAGATTTCCGACCATTCTTAAGAATCAAATAGTGATTGTAAGGAAATTTCTTCTGGGCTACTTCTTTCAAATCCAAATAATTGGCCTTGAATAGCTTGTCAATAGACTCGCTTTGCAAATTCTCCAAGGTGGATATTCCTGAATACAGCTTGTCAAGGTCTTTTACCTTACCCGTTTCGTAGTCAGCACTCAAGAGCTTTAATGACCTGGCTTTTACCCTGAGACAAATGTCTTTAGAAACAAGCACCACTTTGCGCCTTGGGTAATTTACCTTCATTTCAAGGGCGGCATTAACAATTTTGTTGTCGTTCTTTCTGTGATCAAAACTGTCTGTGCGTTCTGCAATGTGGTTCTCGCTGTTCAGAACTACCTTAAACTTTCCCTTGCCTTTACCCGGCAACTTCACCCACTCATTAAGCAATGACTGTTTACCCAAATCATTGAGTAATCTGATGAAGCTCCTAGCTTCAAAATTTATGGTGTCATTTCCCTTTTTGAAATTGTCCAATTCTTCAAGGACTTGAATTGGAATAGCCACATCGTGTTCTTCAAAATTCAGAAGGGCATTGTGGTCAAAAAGAATTACAGAGGTATCAAGTACAAAGATCTTGCGGTTCGCCATTAAGGCTAGCAAGATACTAAGGTCATTTTTGAAAAAAAGCGATGTGCTTTAGATGTCAATAACTCAATATGCAAGCAGCATCTTTTTATGCTCTATGCCACGTTCAGAGCGCAACTCCATAATAAAAGCCCCTCTATGAATCAAGGCTAAATCCAAGCTTAATTGATCCATCGCAGCATAGTTGTAAATGCGTTGACCATTTAGTTTATAAAGGAAAAGTTCAAATGCTCCTCTGTGGTTTATCAGCAATCTATGGTCTTTAAACTCAACTTGAAATAGATCTAGACCTTCCTTGTTCAAGACCAAAACATCGCTTGTAGTCCTTTTACCATCAAAATCATGTTGTATCAGTCGGTAATAGATATCTCCATCTGCATTTAGTACACTATTGTACTCATTTATGCCGCTGCTGTTGTATGCTAAAACTTCAGCTTTTGTAATCCAGGGACCCTTAACAGAGCTTGAAGATTGAATCTGAAAATGCGAGCAGTTAAATTCATCCACTGTTGTCCATTCTAGCACTACTCCCGCCTCTGATTGTTCTATGTCA
>JAHEKB010000304.1 GCA_024638525.1 Bacteroidota bacterium | reverse complement strand
GTTATGATAGCGATAGCTTCATTGTTGATTATGTAGGCCCTTCTGTCGATACTATTTTTATGACGGCTGATACCCATACTATAGCCCTCAGGGTTTACGATATTTTTGGTTGTGTGGGTGACATAGACACTTTTGTCATTACCTCACACAAGCGACCAACGCTGGTCTACAATTTCTTGAACGGCTCAACTTGCCTTGATCTCAACTGTTATTCCGGCGGGTCTATTGACCATACCGGCGCAGATAATCTACTGCATTATTGGGATATGGGCGATGGCAATAACTACGCTATTGATTCATTTACTCATTGGTACGATAGCTGTAAATGGCATACCATAAGAATTATAGTTACCGATCCTGACAACCCAACAGAATGCGCCAGTGATTCCATAACAATCTCTTCTGTGCTGCCTGCTGATGTACTTGACTTTAAAGCCTATAAGGCCGGAGATAGATTGAAAGCCAGTTGGACTGTTGATGAGAAAGGAAGTTCGCATTATGAGCTCTATCGTTCTTTAGATGCAGAAGTGTATGAGTTAATAAATAGTACATCTGCAAGTGGAGATGGACTGCGAACATATAATTATGAGGAAGATTGGATGGATGTCTTTGTAACCTATCTCACACTGGAACAATTCATGTGGAATGGAGAGAAACAGATCTACGGGCCTATTACGGTTCATGGTGACAATAACAGGACTTTAATAAGCTATCCAAACCCAGCTCGGGAGATACTAACGGTATATACAGACTTTGTTGGACAATGTGATTTCAGAGTAATTAATACCCTGGGAATGACGGTGCTGTCGGGAAAGCATTCTACAGACTTTAAGCATGCATTTGAGATTAAAGTGGCAGACTTGCCATCAGGCTGGTATGCACTAGAGGTCGAGAATGAATTGGAACGACTTCAGTCTAAATTTTACCACCAATAAAAAGAAGAATGACCAATCCAAAACCTGTAATATATGCGTGAATTTTCCCATAACAAGACTAAACTAAGAAGTATAAATTTAAATCCTCATTCAGGATATTTATCAAAAGAAGCTAGAAATCAATACTTTATGAATAAACCTAGCCATAACTATTACAAGCTGCCTTTATTGGACTGCTTATTGTAATATATGGTTTGTCTCCCTAGGGAGATTACTACAACTTACTACTACTATGAAGACAACTACTACTCAAACAGCTATTCTCATTATCTTGCTCGTTATGACATCATTTTTTGGTGTTAATGCTCAAGCTCAAATCATCTTTGATGGTGTGAATTGTAACTCTAACCCATCTTCAAGCGGGACAGGAACAGAATGGGGCGCGCCACAAGCCACGGATTTTGATGGTGTAAATCCAACTTCTGCCAATTTGGAAGAATTTTGGGCAAGAATACAGGGACCTTATTTGTACATTGCTTTAAGTAGAGAAGGTAAAGGAAATGCCGGTTTTGCTATGCACATTGATACGGATTGTGATAGTTCCAATAACAACACTGCCTACAATGGTGCTGATTATGCCTTTTTCTTTAGCATACAGTCAGGTCAGGTTCAAGACAGTTCTTTATGGGTCTGGGACAACACAACTTCAGCTTATATTGCTTCAGGCAACTATTTTAGTCCAATAGTAGGCGGAACTTCCTGTTCAGATTCTGCCAATGAGGAATTCTTTGAAATAAGAATGCCCATTAGCATGGTTATGGATGCCTGCGGTTCTGTTTGTGAGAATTTGAAAATTACTCAGGCCAACATTCACTCCGGTGGGTCATTCTCATCTACAGTTAAAGATGAGTTAGCCTTAAATCTTTCCCTTGAGCTCAATGAACTTCCCATTGCTACAATAACAGCTGATGCAATCGTTTGCGCCAATGAATTGGTAAATATATCTGGACTAGCCAGTGCTGCTAATCCTGGACTCAGTGGAAATCAAGATTATATAAGTCTTTATGAATGGGATCTTAGTTATGACGGATCGACCTTTAATGTTGAAGCAACTGGTTCTAGCATTGATACCATTTATACTTCAGCAACAAGTCATACTGTAGCTCTGAGGGTTAGCGATGCTTTTGGCTGTCAATCTCTGATTGATTCACTCACCATTTCTACTTATGTCAGACCTACTTTGGTTTATGACATACTTGGCGGGAATACTTGCAGTACTCTGCATGCTTATTCTGCATTATCCATCGACAATGCTGGTGCCGACA
>JAHEKB010000303.1 GCA_024638525.1 Bacteroidota bacterium | reverse complement strand
CTATCGTGGCTATTTTGGCCTATAGTCTGAGTATTGATTTTGATTTTAGTGGATTTCAGTCACAATTATTGGAACATGGATCTTACCACGATGCCGAAGGTGGGCTATTGAATCGGTTAAAGGATCATTTCGTCAGGCGGTTTTGGCCTTACTATAGCAGTCAAGTTTGGATGCCTTTGATTATTTATGGGGCCTTGGGTTGGTCCCTGCTGCAAGTTTGGAAAGGTTGCGGATCAATTTGGCATTGGTCTTTAATAGCCACCCATCTTTACTGGTTGTTGGCACTAGCCCCATTTTATCGTTACAATGCTGTTTTATTGCTCTTAAGTCTGATGACCATTTTGCCGGTATTAAAAGGAATTGAGCTTAATAAATGGCAGTCGGCCATAGCGGTTCTATTTCTATTGGCGAGCCCACTGAATGTGCTTGCAAGACATACCCTAGCTATTGCTGAGCGTTCCGAACGGAATCCAACTGAGGCCATTGAATGGATACAAGCACAGATTGGTTCTGAGAATGCTTTGATTCTCGGTCATGACATTGCTTATTATGCGGTGGCATTAGATGAGAACAAAGATTATATGATGTTCAATCTACCTTCAGACAAATTTAACTACGATGGATATGACCAGCATTATGCATTATTGAGTGAATTTCCGGATTCAAGTTTTGTCTTTTATGACAGCCTACCCAAAATTTACTTTTCAGAGAGCGAAGGGAAAAAAGCAAATTGGAAGTTGCGTGTTTCTTCCTTAGCAAATCGTCCTAACTACGACGGTTTGATGCTCTTCAAAATTAGAGATGAGAAGGCATTCAACGCCTTACACACTTTTATGGATTCTCACAACTGAATAGGGCTAAAGCCACCCCTCCCCAAGCACAAAATAGGTCAAAAACTCAAGTCCAAAAGATTGAAGTTACGAGAGAGTCAAGAAAGTATAAGAGAGTTTATCGAATGAAAGTGACCGTGCCTCTTTGAGTGTGTCGGCTTCTATCCCAACCTGTGTACTCAGCAACCCAAATGTAGACATTACCGTTGCGCAATTCATTGTCTTTATAAAAGCCTTCCCAATCTGCATTCTTGTTTTCGGTCTCGAAAACCTTTTCACCCCAGCGGTTATAGACCCTCATATTAAAGTCTAGCACAAAAACGTCGGACCAACTGAAGACGTCGTTCAGATTGTCTCCATTAGCCGTTACGGCGTTGGGCACGTGTAAAAGCGGAGGTTGTATCAAATAGATGTCGTTGCTCCTGCTTTGGGCATCTTCACTGCCTGGGGCCTCATATGCAATTACCGAATACCAATAGCCTCCCCAGTCATAATCCAAGTCTGAATCCAAGTATTGGCGATCATCCCAATTGGTTCTTACGATGGGTAAGAACTCTGAAATGTCGTTGGCCCTGAGCAGCTCATAATCTTCTACACCACCATTCCATTCCAAGTATTCATCCCATGCCAAATCAAACTTAAAAGGAAGACTTTCACCCCTGATTACGATGCTGCATCCAATATTGCTTTTGATGCTTAAATGTCCACAATCATCACTGACTCTAACTTGATAACAATAGGAGAATTCATCTACCTTAACATTCTCATCGATGTAAAACAATGAATCGATGTGATCTATGGTAGTAAGAAATACAGTTTCAGAGCTGCCTCTTTTTGATTTGTATAGCTCATAATGCCCGAAATCATCTTCAACGGAGCGTAGCCATTCAACTCTGATCTTTTCATTTTCTACCGTGACAGTTTTTAAATAAGTAGGTGTCACCGGAATTTCATGCTCTTTTACCGAACTTACATCATAGGATTTTGGTCCAATGAGATCACAAATGTTTAAGACCACTATATGATAGGTATAGTTTCTTAATCTGGGATTCACCACATCGGCATCCGTATATGAACCCGCTTCTTGACTAAAGTAGGTCTGAAGTAGCTGTGTTTGTCCGTTGGGCCAAGTTTTATAGAGCCTCATCTCCTTAAAATAAGGCGATGCCGGGGTGGCATTCCATTCTAATTTCAAGGCGTCTTTATCCAAGAAATTGAGGCAAATTACATCTGGAGGTGGAAGCAGCGGGGGCGGATTGATTACTATCCTAAATAGTGAGATGCTGTCTTTTGGAGCGGGGCATCCAACATCTAAACTGTAAACCGGGAATGTCAATGTATCTCCTATGAGTTCACATCCAGGTGCAAAGGTAAAA
>JAHEKB010000083.1 GCA_024638525.1 Bacteroidota bacterium | reverse complement strand
AAGTGGTACGTCGGGTCGATTAGGTATAGTGGATGCCAGTGAATGTCCCCCCACTTTCGGAGTTCCGCACGGATGGGTAGTTGGATTAATAGCAGGTGGAGATTCAGCCATTCGAAAAGCCGTGGAATTTGCTGAAGATGATAAGAATCAAGGATGGAAGGATCTACAAGAGCATAAATGTGATACTGGAGATATTGTCGTTGGCATCAGTGCGTCCGGCAGTGCTCCTTATGTGGTTGGAGCATTGGAAAAATGCAAAGAACATGGAATAAGCACCGCGGCCATTTGCTGCAACGTCCAAAGCCCTATGGCAACCGTTGCAGATTGTGCAATTGAAGTAATAGTTGGTCCGGAATTTGTCACCGGTAGCACCCGAATGAAAGCCGGTACAGCTCAAAAAATGGTTCTAAACATGATCACAACCTCGGTCATGATAAAACTGGGCAGAGTAGTTGGAAATAAAATGGTCGATATGCAATTGAGCAATAAGAAACTTGTAAATCGCGGTAGTAGAATGGTGGCAGAAGCAACCGGCCTTGCGATGGATAAAGCAAAAGCTCTTCTGTTGGAAGAAGGCAGCGTGAGGGCCGCAATCGACAAATACCACTCCTAGTTTCTTTTCTTCATTGAAATCTCTTTATTCGCCGTGGTGAAAAACCTTATCAGCATAAAGCTCACTGATCTCGAAGGTCAAGTCCATAACATAGAAGCTCCAACCGACATGGGGTTCAATTTAATGGACGCAATCAGGGCGAACGAAATCCAGATTAAAGCTACTTGTGGAGGAATGGCCATGTGTGCAACCTGTAACGTTTTAATCAAGAGTGACCATTCTCTCCCTGAAATGAGTGGTGCTGAGGAAGACATGCTAGATGAGGCATTTGTTCTGGAGGTTGAAGGTAGCCGTCTGGCTTGTCAGATTCCCATAAGCACAGCCATTGATGGCATTGAAGTTGAACTTGGTGAATTGACCGGTGAATAGTCCAAAAACTGAAATACGGACAGCAACAGCCAAGGATGCAGCAGCCGTGGCTGAGATCTACAATCACTACATCAACAATACCGTTATTACCTTTGAAACAGATTCCATTGACCAAAATGAAATGTCGGCTAGGATAACTACCGTGCTTCAGAATTATCCATTCTTGGTCTTAGAACTGGATCAAACCGTAATTGCCTATGCCTACGCCGACAGATGGAAAGGCCGTAAAGCATACGATCAAACTTGCGAAAGTTCTATTTATGTTGCGCCGAAGCACTTGGGGCAATCCTATGGCAAACTGCTCTATACTGCCTTAATTCAAAGACTTAAAACCTATCCAATTAAAAGAGTATTGGGTGGAATTGCCCTACCAAATAAAGCCAGCATAGGGCTTCATGAAAAATTAGGATACGAGTTTCAAGGAACCCTCAGAGAAGTGGGTTTCAAGTTTGGGAAGTGGATTGACGTCGGCTATTGGCAGCTATTCCTGAGTTAAAGCTTTTTTTTACGCCCAAATCCATGAGTATCAAATTCCGTCTTGAACTTTACCTTGTTTCGCTTAATCACTGCTTGGCCAATCGGCTTCAACAATTCTTCATCATCCACACGAGGCGATCTGATGCTTGGATCTAGAGGGTATGCATTTAAAGTATCCAAACCATAGGGTACGAGTAATGGCGAAATTTGGTCTAAATGTGTTGCCTGGAGCCAGGTGGAGTAATCTCTATTTCTCAAAATTACCGGTGATCGATGGTGACCAATTCGAGCTGTGACTTTATTAGGCACAGTAGTTATGATGGCAAAGCCTTCAATTTCTTCTCCGGTTTCTTTGTTCAACCATGTATCGTGTATGGCAGCCAGCCCCATGAACTCTTTTTCCTGGTCAAAGACATAATAGGGTTTGGATAATTTCTCCTTTTCAGGTCCTTCTAAAAATCCATTCACAAAGACGATGCATCTCTTGTTTCTGATTGGACCCCTGAAGGCTGGCTTATTGTAAATCCCTTTATTTCCCATATAGGTGGGATCGTTATCTTTATTGTAATCTCCTTCGCTTCTAGCATTGAACAACAACATATTTTTCTTGGACCAAAAGGGTGTTAATCCAAAGCGCATCATTCTAAATTCTCTTTCCGTTCCAAGTACTGGTGCCATACCGCCCGGACCAATATTGTATCCCCTGAAATTGTATAGGTCTTGACGCGGTTGAAGGTTGAGTTCCTCTTCCACTATTTGGATGCTCTTTTTTATGATTATTCGGCCACACACAGAGCCTCAAAATTACTATTGAATAATTCATCTCATTTATTTGAAAATAATGGGTAAAAAGCTACATTTGCAGCCCATTTTTTAGAATAGAAAATTTCAATAGTGGACACATTATCATATAAAACATTATCGGCCAATATCACAACCGTTGACAAGAAATGGTTGATCGCCGATGCCGAAGGAAAGACCCTCGGTCGCTTTTGTTCTGAGATCGCTAAGGTGCTCAGAGGCAAGAACAAGACCAATTTCACACCCCATGTTGACTGTGGTGACTATGTCATTGTGATCAATGCAGAGAAGGTTAATCTCAGCGGCAACAAAATGGAAGCAAAGGAGTATCAAAACTTCAGTGGGTATCCAGGTGGTCGAAAAGTAACATTGGCTAAAGACCTCTTGGCCAAGAAACCTCAGGATCTCATTGAACGTGCGGTCAGAGGTATGTTACCTAAAAATAGATTGGGAAGACAAATCTTTACTAATCTTTACGTTTATGCAGGAAGCGAGCACCCACATGCCGCTCAGAAGCCAGAAAAATTAGACATTTAATATGGAAGTGATCAATACAATAGGAAGAAGAAAGTCATCCGTAGCTCGCATTTACTTGAGCGAAGGAAAAGGAAAAATCACCGTCAATAAGAAAGACGTCAATGATTATTTCTCTACTCCAGAAGCGCTGTATGCAGTAAATCTTCCATTAGAAGTTTGCGGACAAGAAGGTAAATATGACATTAATGTCAATGTAAGTGGTGGGGGAATTACGGGCCAAGCTGATGCTATCAAATTAGCCATTGCTAGAGCCTTAGTTCAAATTGATGACGAAACCAATCGTCCATTGCTTAAGACCAAAAGCTTGTTGACCAGAGACCCACGCATGGTGGAAAGAAAGAAGTACGGTCAACCAAAAGCGAGAAAGAAAACACAATTCAGTAAGCGTTAATTTAGCTATAATGGCAGTTACAACAGAAGAATTATTAGAAGCAGGTGTACACTTTGGACACCTAACCAGCAAGTGGAATCCAAAAATGGCTCCTTACATCTTTATGGAGCAGAATGGAATTCACATCATAGACCTTCAAAAAACCCAAAGCAAACTTGAGGATGCTAAAGCAGCCATCCAAAATATTGTTCGCACGGGAAGAAAGGTAATGTATGTTGCTACGAAAAAGCAGGCTAAGGAAATAGTTGAAGAGCATGCTAAAAGAGTCAACATGCCATATGTCACGCAGCGTTGGTTGGGCGGAATGATTACCAATTTCTCAACGGTAAGAAAATCCATCAAAAAAATGCAGAACATCGAAAAGATGAAGTCTGATGGAACTTTCGATAATATGAACAAAAAGGAGCGTCTCATGAAAAGCCGTGAGCAAGAAAAGCTCTACAGAGTTCTCGGAGGAATCGAAGAGTTGAATCGCTTACCAGCTGCCTTGTTCATTATTGACATCAAACGTGAACACATTGCGGTTAAAGAAGCTCAAAAATTAAATATTCCAATTTTTGCCATCGTCGATACCAATTCAGATCCCACAAAGGTTGATTATGCCATCCCTGGGAATGATGATTCTGCTAAGTCAATTGCTGTGCTTTGTAAAGAGTTCACTGATGCTATTGCTGAAGGGCTCGAGGAAAGAAGAAAGCAGAAAGAAACTGCCAAGAAAGAGCAGGAAAAGAAAGAAGCTGATAAAGCTGAAGCTTAAATCTAAACATCTTAATACATATACCTATGAACATTACAGCATCAGCAGTTAATGAACTAAGAAAAGCTACAGGTGCAGGAATGATGGAATGCAAAAAGGCCTTGCAAGAAAGCAATGGTGACATGGAAGCAGCCATCGATATCCTTCGCAAGAAAGGTGCAGCTAAAGCAGCCAAACGCGCAGATCGAGAAGCTGCGGAAGGACTAGCTATTGCAGTGTCAAATGATGACAACAGTTTTGGAGTTATAGTAGAAATTAATTGCGAAACGGACTTTGTTGCTAAAAATGACGACTTCATCGCATTTGCTAAGGACATAGCAAATTTTGCTCTTAACAACAAGCCTGCAGATCTCGATGCGTTAAAATCTATGGAGTATAATGGCAAGAGCATTGCAGACACTCTAATTGAAAAAACAGCAGTCATCGGAGAAAAAATTGACATCTCTAATTATGCTTCATTGAATGCAGAAGGTGTGGCTGCTTATAATCACGCTAACTTCAGAATTGGAGTACTTGTTGGATTGACACAGGGAGACAACGCTTCTTTGGAGGCTGGGAAGGACGTAGCCATGCAGATTGCAGCTATGAATCCCATTGCTGTAGATGAAAGTGCCGTATCAGAAGAAGTGAAGAACAAAGAACTGGAAATCGGACGCGAGCAGGCAAAAGCAGAAGGTAAGCCAGAGCAAATCTTGGACAAGATCGCTCAAGGTAAACTCCAGAAGTTTTATAAAGAAAACACTTTGGTCCACCAAGCATTCGTAAAAGACACGTCTAAAACAGTTGGGCAGTTCTTAAGAGACACCAATGCAGAATTGGCAGTGACCAATTTCTCACGGGTTCAATTGGGCACCTAATTAAAAACATTGAGTTAAAAGGAGGCTTAGGGCCTCCTTTTTTTTGCTCATTATTTACTCCCGTGAACAATATATGAGCTGATATCCTATTTTTGACTTCAATTCTAACAAGGCATATCTGAACCCATGAAATACAAACGCATACTTCTCAAACTCAGTGGAGAGGCACTGCTTGGTCAAAAAGAATTTGGAATTGACAATCAGGTCTTGGCCAACTACGCTAAAGAAATCAAAGACATACACGAACTTGGAATAGAGGTGGCAATAGTTATTGGCGGCGGAAATATATTTAGAGGAGTTTCAGCAGTAGAAGGTGGAATGAAAGACAGAGCTAATGCAGACTATATGGGCATGCTGGCTACCGTGATTAACGCCATGGCACTTCAAGGTGCTTTGGAAGATGCGGGCATCTATACCCGACTGCTTAGCGCTATAAAAATGGAACAAGTCGCTGAGCCTTTCATTCGAAGACGGGCCATCCGCCACTTGGAAAAAGGCAGGGTAGTCATCTTTGGCGCCGGAACAGGTAACCCTTATTTTACAACCGATACGGCAGCCAGTTTAAGGGCCGTGGAGATTGAAGCAGATGCGATATTGAAAGGTACCAGGGTTGATGGCATCTACACCGCTGATCCTGAAAAAGACAACTCGGCTGAAAAATTTGATGAAATTAGCTTCACAGATGTGATTCGGAGAAATTTAAAGGTCATGGATATGACTGCTTTCACCCTCTGTCAAGAGAACCATCTTCCCATCGTGGTCTTTGATATGAATAAGAAAGGAAATCTTGTTGATCTTATCAAAGGCAATAAAGTGGGAACTTTGGTTTCCTGATCAGGATCTTCAATAATTTTACATCACTTTGCTTGTGCTGTTGAAATAGCTGCATTCGATCTGGAATTTATTCCGTCTAAAGTGGTTCCCCAAATCCCCCGGGGGAAAAATATCAGAAACAGGCATCTTCTCTTAATTCTGATAATGAAAATAAGGCCAAAGAGACATTTACCTTATTCAGCGTAGTACCAATATGAATAATTTACTTCAAGCTCACAGCAAGCTGTGGAAATTGCATTTTAGACTATTCGTGCTTTGATCGCAGTGAGGTGGAAGGAATAATTTCTAGCGTAAGGAATTTCAGATTAAGCTAGGATAAACAAAGAATTGTAGAACCATGAAGATGTATTGATAGCGAAATTTTGAAATTATTTCTTTTGAGAGCAAGGCAAGTCTGTTCCAAGTGTAGCATCGCTACATGAGAACTGGCTCAACACAGCAGTCGAATATGAACTCAAAACTTGTTCTTCCACATCATGGACTCCACAGGCTTAATCGTCCTCGTATTGTACTTCGCACTTTTCTTTGCACTGTAGATGGTCTCAATTTCTCCTTCGACATTGAAATAGATTAATTGTCCTATGGGCATACCACGATAAACTCTTACTGGTTGAGTAGCAGAGATTTCAAGAGTCCACGTGTTGCAAAACCCTACATCTCCTTTGCCCGCAGTGGCATGGATATCGATACCCAAGCGTCCTGTGCTTGATTTCCCTTCGAGAAAGGGCACATGGGCATGAGTTTCGGTATATTCTTCTGTAACCCCTAGATAGAGTACACCGGGTTGCAAGACATAACCGTCCAATGGAATTTCAAAATGTTCAATTTTATTGTGTTGCTGTGCGTCAAGCACTCTATTAGAATAGCAGGCTAGATGCTTGCCAAGGTGAACATCATAACTATTTGTTCCCAGATTATTGCGTTCAAAAGGCTCAATGAGAATCGTTCCTTTGTCAATTTCTTCCAGTATGCGTTTATCGCTTAGAATCACCCTTCAATGTTAGCCAATCTTCTCAATTTCCCAAATGATAATACTGCGGTCATCCGAAGAACTTACAAACATGCTCTGATTTAGCCACTTTACCTTATTTACGCAATTGGTATGTCCTTGATCCCTCAGCGGATCTGCTACCTTTAACAAGTCAAGATCATCGTTCCAAATCCTTATGCTTTTATCCATGCTGCTGCTTAATAATATCTCGTTTTGGAAGGCGAGGGATGTAACTTGAAATGAATGGGCTGCTACACTCTTGAGTGCTTGATAGCTTTTCAAATCCCACAATTTTATCATGGCATCTCTACCGGAGCTTGCCAAGACATCAGTGCCTGACATAGAAAGGGCGAATACAGAATTCTCGTGCGCGGATATTTCTGTAATCAGATCTTTATTCTCATTTAGGATTTTAATTGTATGATCGCTACTTCCGATGGCATATCCATTGCCAGTATTTACGGCAACGCGAAGACTCTTATTACTTATAGATTTACTATTTAATCTATTGGCTAGGATACCATCCTCACCAAATGAATGAACCTCAGCTTGTATTTCAATGAAACCAAAAACACCTCCTTTATGCCTTTGAACAGTTGAAATTAATTCATTCTTCGAGAGGTCTACCTCATAAATCTGCCCATCTTGACTTCCTGCATAGAGCCTGTCATTGATCTGGTTTAAGTAAACAGAATACAAAGGCCTCTGTGCAGAAAGCACTACCCTTCCATCCTTGCTGTTCTGCCAATCCCAACATACCACATAGCCATCGGCTCCAGCACTATAAATAATACTACCGTCTTCGCTGATATCTATATCATATATGGAGTCTTTATGACCCTTTAATTGTGCTACTTTTGCAAGCTTAACAGCCATTTGGTTTGCCACTGCATTCAAAAAAACAAATTAATCACGGAATAGTCGCACTCTGGGAGATTACAGAAAGTTTTGATGAACTTCTTGAGCAAGTCCCTGACAACTGGATTAAAGGTATAGATTTACAAAAGTTGAGCAAACACAATCTTGCCGCTCGTGTATTGGCTAACATTGTTTGTCCTGGTTTTGATTTATTGGAAAAGGATGAATATGGCAAGCCTTATTTTGAAAGTGCGGAACATGAAATCTCAATCACACATGCGGGAAGCTTTGCTGGCTTTATGTTGAAAAGAGATCGACCTTGCGGTCTTGACATGGAGCACCTGACAGAACGAATCAAACCGATAGTCTCAAAGTTTGTGCGTGATGATGAAGCTGAATTCCTCAAAGAAGGTCTAGAAGGCATGTATATGGTTTGGTGTGCCAAAGAAGCATTGTACAAGTATTATGGACTAAAGGCTTTGGATTTTAAAAAACACTTGAAACTTCATTATTCTCCTTTGAAGATAGAGGGACTCTTAAAAGGTGAAATTGCAAAAAACGACTACCACCAAAAAGTTGATCTACACTATTGGTATGTAAATGATTACCTGATAGTTCACACAGAATGATATGGGACGTAATATTTGGATTACCGGAGCCGGGACTGGAATAGGAAAAGCCATTGCACATGAATATGCAAATAGTGGCAATACTCTGATTCTTTCCGGCAGAACAAGACATAGCTTAGAACAGGTCGCTGATGAACTCAAGAACAAAGAGTGCAACACTCAAATACAGTTGCTCGATATCAGCAAAGAAGATGAGATCCAAGCAGTGGTAGATCAGGTGATCGAAGAAAACGGCAGAATTGATGTATTGGTCAATAATGCAGGTTTAAGTCAAAGAAGCGTGGTGATCGAAACGCAAAATGAGGTCGGCAGGACGCTCATGGAGGTCAATTTCTTTGGAACTGTTCATTTGACCAAGGCTGTCTTGCCCTATATGCTTAAAGCCAATAGTGGAAGTATAGTTGTCATTAGCAGT
>JAHEKB010000302.1 GCA_024638525.1 Bacteroidota bacterium | reverse complement strand
TTGGCCAGCATGCGGTCCAAATTTTTTGCTATGGTGTTCATTGCCTTTTCAAGGGCTTGCTCATTGATGTCTATCAATGAAACCATAAAACCGTTTTGAGCAAAGACATGCGCAATTCCATTGCCCATAGTACCAGATCCAATAACTGAAATGTTCTTCATAATATGCAAGAGCAAATGTAAATAAGCAATGCTAGAGCTAGAAGCGAATGCTCAGTTTTATGCCGTGATATGAAGTATTGCCCATACTCATGGGGCGTATTTCGGGTTGCCAACGAAGACTAAGGTCCTCATTTACCTTAAATTCATACAAATGGGCGTCCACATTGGCATCTATAATTTGTAAGGCGTAGAGACCAAAAAAACCGAGTATTGATATGTCTTTTAAGCGCCTGTGGTAGTCCCTATAACTTTTAACCGCCGCATCGGTGAGTAAAGCGTATTTGGTATCTATTGTAGCACTATCGCCGTCTTGTCGCTGGACGTAGGCCTGCTGATAGCTGCGCATGCTGTCAATATTGCTTTTGTACATATAAATTAAACCCGCTGCTCCAGCATAGACCAATCCCGCCTTCCAATACTTCTTATTATAGATTTGACCTGCTCCAGGCAAAACAGCAGACAGGAGAGTGGCCTTCTGAGGCCTGTTCAATTTATTGCTGTCCGCGGCCTGTTTTAAGAGGGTGTACTCGGCATTGGAAAAGGCGTGATGCAAGGGCATTTGCGCAAATGAGCATGTGCTGATGAACAAAAAGAGGATGTATATAGCAAAACGCATGCCCTATAGTATCGTTAATCGAGCTGTTCTAGTATAGATTTGAGTTGTTCTTTAGACTCGAAATTTATAATAATACTTCCCTGATCTTTTGATCTGGACTTGTAGCGAATGTCGGCGTCTAGGCGTTTGGCCAAAAGGTTTTTATGGGCTATGAATTCTGAAAAATCAAAATAAGAGGCTTGTTTAGCCGGAACATTACTCTCCAATTCTTTTTCGTCGCGCACCATTTGCTCTATCTGTCTCACGGATAAATTACCCTGAAGTGCTGCTTTAAAAAGCTTTTGTTGAACCTTGGGGTCTTCCACATTGATCAATGCACGCGCATGTCCCATCATCAGCTGTCCATCTTTTATGGCTAACTGAATCTGATCGGGGAGTTTCAATAATCTGAGGTAATTGTTTACCGTACTTCGTTTCTTGCCCACTCGCTCGCCCAACTCTTCTTGCTTTAGGCCGCATTCATCGAGCAAGCGCTTATAACTCAACGAAATTTCAATGGCGTTTAAATCTTGGCGTTGTATGTTTTCGATCAAGGCCATTTCTAGCATTTGTTGATCGTCTGCCAAGCGGATGTATGCGGGAATATGAGATCTACCAGCAATTAAGGAGGCCCTAGTCCGCCGTTCACCGCTAATAATTTCATATTTCTCATAGCCCATTTTTCTAACCGTAATGGGCTGAATTATTCCGTGAACTTCTATGGATTCTGATAGTTCCTTTAGGCCTTCTTCATCGAACTCAACCCTTGGCTGAAAAGGGTTTGCCACTATCTGGTGAATTGGAATTTCGGCTATAGAATGCAGGGCTTTTGGTTCTACAGACGTAATGTCGGTATCTGCACTTTCTAAAAGTGCACTCAATCCGCGTCCCATTGCTGGTTTGTTCTTAGCCATTATTGAATAATCCTCTCTTCTTCGCTAATTTTAGTCATTCCATTTTTCTGAAGTATTTCACGTGCTAAATTCAAATAGCCTACACTGCCAGTAGCAGTGGCATCGTGTTCTAAGACGGGAATGCCGTAACTGGGGGCTTCGCTCAAAGTAGTGTTTCGTTTAATAATGGTATCAAACACCAATTCTTGGAAGTGCAGTTTTACTTCTTCAACCACTTGATTAGAAAGGCGCAACCTGGAATCATACATGGTCAATAAAAGCCCTTCAATTTCTAGATTTGGATTAATGCTTCGCTGAACAATTTTGATGGTATTGAGCAATTTCCCAAGACCTTCTAAAGCAAAGTATTCGCATTGCACCGGTATAATCACCGAATTTGTTGCGCCCAGTGCATTGGTTGTAATTAAGCCCAAAGACGGACTGCAATCGATGATAATAAAATCAAAGCTCTTTTTTACTTTTTCCAAGATTCTATCTAAGATACGCTCCCGATTGGGAAGATCAATCATTTCAATCTCAGCCCCTACCAAATCAATATTGGCCGGCAGAATTTTAAGAAAAT
>JAHEKB010000301.1 GCA_024638525.1 Bacteroidota bacterium | reverse complement strand
GATCTTTAGTAAAGCTGGCCATACCCATAAGCCCGCGGCAACGGACATTCTTTAGTTCTAGTGATTCGAATTCTGCTAAGATGCCAGCTAAATCTGTGCTTTTAATGCCAAACTTCTGATCTTCTTGGGCAATATGAATTTGCCAGAGAAAGTCTATACAACGCTGATTATTAATGGCTTGCTTATTAATCTCGCGCAATAGTTTGATGGAATCTACTGCCTGAATTAGATGTACAAAGGGCGCTATATACTTGACTTTATTGCGCTGCAAATGTCCAATCAAGTGCCACTGAATGTCTGTGGGCAGGGCTTCAGCTTTTTCGGCCATCTCTTGTACGCGATTCTCGCCCAAGACTCGGTGCCCGCAGTCATATACCGTCTGCAATTCTGCCAAACTCCTGGTTTTTGAGACCACAACTAATTCCACATTTCCTATTTCGCTTTTGATTTGTTGGATATTTTCGCAAATGGAAGTCATATGTCTAGATTAATGCTTGCAATATTAATGATTGCTGCCTTTGGCTGTAAACCTGAATCAAACACAAAGCAACCCGAGCTGTTGCCAGAAAGTCAAATGGTTGAAATAATTAAAGATATTCAATTGCTAGAAGCAGCCCATAAAGACATTGGCATATTTGGGCAAGAAAAGAAATCCCTTTCAGACACCAGTTACGCCATAGTTTTTAACCAACATGGGGTAAAAGCATCCGAATTTGATTCCAGCTATAGGTACTACCTAAGAAATCCAATAGAATTTGAGCAATTGATGCTCAAAGTGGAGCGCTCTTTAAACCTTAATCCATAGTGCTATACCCTAAAAACATTGATCAAAAGCTCGGATTTGACCAAATTCTTGACCTTTGTGCTAATGAATGTTCATCTCAGCGGGCTAAGGAATTAATTGCACAAATCAAATTCAGTTCAAACAAGGCACTTATTGTTCAACGCTTGGCTCAAGTGGAAGAAATGAAGGCCTTGGTACTAGAGGGTGGAGCCAACTTTAGCTTAGAAATAGACCTTCATATAAACAAGAAAAAAGCAGCTTCGAAAAGCTTCTTTTTTGAACAGGATCAATTTGTTGCCATTATAGATGCCCTCTACAGTGTACAATCGGCCCGCAAGGCGATTATGGGCAAGGTTCAATACGAAGAGTTGAACGCCATAGTTAGTGAATGCCTTGATCCAGCCGAACTGTTGGAGGCCTTGAGCGCTAAACTAGATGCTGAAGGCTTGCTTAAAGAAAATGCAAGTCCTGCACTTCAAAAAATAAATGCAGAGCTTAAGAGCAAAGAAAAAGGTCTGCAAAAGCACAGCAGACGCCTGTTTAGCGAGTATAAAGATGCTGGCTATTTAGCCGACACCGAACTGGGAATAAAAAACGGACGCATGGTAATGCCTGTTTTGTCGGAGCATAAACGAAAAGTGGAAGGCTTGCTCTTAGATCAATCTGCAACGGGCAAGATTAGCTATATAGAGCCCTTGAGTATGGTTCAGTTGAACAATGAATTGGCCGAATTGCAGATAGTCAAGTCTCAAGAAGAAATTAAGGTGTTGAGGCAGCTGAGCAAACGCATAGTTCCAGAACTACCGAGTATAGAAAGAAGCTTGCATCAATTGGCAGTTTTGGATTTGATAAGAGCCAAGGCGCGAATAGCGGTGGAAATAAAAGGGATTAAACCCACTTTAAACCCCAAGGAACACAAACTTGTACAAGCGCGCCACCCATTACTCTATTTAAAACACAAGGCCCATGAACAGAGCGTGATTCCCTTGGATTTAACACTGCATAAGAAGCAGCGTATGCTAATAATTTCTGGGCCGAATGCAGGGGGGAAATCCGTGGCATTAAAAACCGTTGGACTCTTGCAGCTCATGCTCCAAAGCGGTTTCCTTATCCCCCTAGACCACGGCAGTGAACTCATGCTTTTTGATAAGCTCTTCATTGACATTGGTGATGATCAGAGCATTGAATCGGACTTGAGTACCTATAGTTCTCATTTAAAAGCAGCCAAACACATTGTAAATCATTGCGACCCCAAAAGCATGGTACTTATTGATGAGATTGGAACAGGCACCGATCCCACCTTTGGGGCACCAATAGCACAAGCAGTGCTCGAAGAGATTCATGAAAAAGGCGCCTTTGGAATCATTACCACTCATTTTAGTCAGATTAAGAACAGGGCCCGTTCTCTAAAAGAGGCAGTAAATGCAGCCATGCTCTTTGACATGGAGCATTTGCAACC
>JAHEKB010000300.1 GCA_024638525.1 Bacteroidota bacterium | reverse complement strand
GATTGGAAAAAGGCAAGGAGGCTCTCCAATAAAGCACTTCTGTATGGGGGTGCTCCGTTAATTGGTGCCTTAATTACATTTCTTGTTGATCCCTTGCCAAGCAGTAAATCTGTTACTCCTGCCATTGCAGGGGGCCTGGCAGTTGCCGGAGGAGTGGTATACTTCATAATGGATGCACAATCACTAGTGTATCGGGAAAGTGCAATTGCAAAGTATAATCAACATCTGAATCCAACTGTAAGAATAAGACCATCGAATAATACGATAGGATTATTTCTGAATTTTTGACTTGGCAACGGCTTTCTATGAAACTATGATATAACCTCTTGAATGAGCTGGACCTGGAAATACTGGAAATGTGCAACCAATCACCAGTACTTGAAAATGGACAGATGGGTGTATCCAAAGATTAAGTCCGACATTCCGTCTGTGTATTCATTACCTTGAATGAAATTTAACCGTGATGGAGGATCGAAGAACTTTTCTCAAGTCGATTGCTGCTATGACCTCCGGTCTGATGATACCCTCAATCGATGTGAGCGGAAACTCTATTATCCGCAGTGATCAGTGGGGTGAGTTGCTTCCATTGAGGATGCTTGGAAAGACAGGAAAGGAGGTCACCATGCTGGGGGTTGGTGGTGCGCATGTGGGTCGATCAGATGAGCGGACGGCACAGGAGATCATTGAAAGAGCGATTGAAGGAGGTGTACGATTTTTTGATAATGCTGAAAGTTATCAAAGTGGTCGTGCAGAGAAGTACTATGGTCGCTTTCTGGTGCCTAAATATCGTGAGGACGTGTTTATTATGACTAAAAGCACTGGAGCAAATAGAAAGCTAGCCCAATCGCACATGGAGGGATCACTTCGAAGAATGAATGTGGACTACATCGACCTCTGGCAAATCCATTCTGTGCGAACACCGCAAGATGTAGACAACCGGATTGAAAATGGTCTGCTGGACCTGGCCCTCGAGGCAAAAGCGAGTGGTAAAGTCAGACACATCGGCTTTACCGGACATACCAGTTATCAAGCCCATTTAAGAATGCTGGAACAGACTGATGTGCTGGAGACCTGTCAAATGCCAATCAACATGTTTGATCCCAACTACAAAAGTTTCATTCGAAATGTATTGCCTCGACTGGTAGAAAAGAAAGTAGGAGTCATAGCGATGAAGACGCTGTCCAATGGAGGATTTTTTGGGGGTACTACCCACTATCAACATGGAGGAGAGCCCAAAATCATCCCTGATAAAGCCACGATTGAAGAAGCCCTGCACTTTGTGTGGTCCCTACCTATCTCGGTTTTAGTCACCGGAGCGGAAAATGCTGCTATGCTCCAAGAGAAGATCGACCTGGCGAAATCTTTTGTCGGTATGGAGGAAGAGCAAAGGATGGAATTGGTGGATCGAGTAGCAGGTTTTGATGGGAGAAAGGTAGAATACTATAAGAGTTAAGTCGAAACCTTGCTGGCTTGGGAAGAAGCGTGGATTTTCCAAGGCCAATCCACGCAGCTGGCAACTTCCGGAAACAGCACAAAATCAGCCTTTCCCTTGCAAACCAAAGTGGCCACTTCACAATTTGGCAGTAAAGATTTTGCTTTTAACATAGTTTTTCCAGATACCGATACATCATCAACGAGGAGGACAGAACCGGAAATAGAGGTTAGTTCATCCACATCCCTCGTTATCTGGGGTTCATCATATCTGGGGTAGTTTTGATCATCCCGGTAGTTCAGATTGATAATTTTTAAATCACGACTCAATTGATGGGCTATCATACTGGCGGGAACAATACCGCCCCTTCCGATACCAATGACGATATCAAAGCGTGGAAGATCCAATTCCCTCATCCGTTTGCTTATTTCTGCAAAACTTAGTCTTTGCTTTTCCATAATTTCAAGATCAATACATTAAGACTTAGTAGGATAATTAGTCCAGGCAATCCGTTAGACACAGAAGAAGTCCAGAAATCTATGGATGTCATTTCGATCGGAAACCATCCAATCGCCGACGAAGAAATTAGTTTCGCCAAAAGGTAAGCAAGCGGTGCAGCTATCCACTTCAGCATACTGCCTTGCAGGAGGAAGTACACAAAGACACTGAAAAGACCCAACTCTAGGCTGAGCAGGAGGGTGATCTCCAGGATTGGTTGACCTGTCAAAGCAAAGTTTATGAAGGGCGCCAACACAGCTGCTACAAATGCCACTTGAAAACGGAACAATATCATGGCTGCCAATGGAGCATAAAACATGGGCA
>JAHEKB010000082.1:4913-8704 GCA_024638525.1 Bacteroidota bacterium | reverse complement strand
TTTACCCTTGTTGAGGTTCAGCTTGGTCTTGATTTTGATGATTCAATTATTGGGTCCATTGCTGCAGTACAAACACTATGACAAAATGAAAGCTGAGCTGGTACTGGCTGTAGATAATAGTGCATCAATAACTCCCAATGCTAAAGAAGACCTAAAGCAATTGATCCTGGAAATTGAGAAAGAGTTAGAATTGGATTATAAAGTGAAAACAGTTTTTATTGGTGAGAGAGCGCGTGCTGCGGAATGGTCAAAACTGGACTTCAGCGACCAGAGTAGTGACTTGTCTCAGCTTTTTAAGTATCAAGATGAGAGCCTGCAGACGGAATTACTCAAAGGAAGTGTATTGATAAGTGATGGTATCGAGAACAGAGGAGAGTCGGCAGCTCAACGATCCATAAACAGTAAAATTCCGGTCTATACTTTGGGTTTAGGAGATACCAGTGTTCAAAGTGATGCATCGATTGAATCGGTTCGAATGAATAGTTTGGTCTATCTCGGTAACCAATTTAAGATAGGGGTGGACATTAGCGCAGATCTATTGCAAGGTAAATCAGCTCCTCTCTCAGTAAAACAGAACGGTCGTATAATCTCAACAACCCTAATAAATTATACTACAGCCTCAGATTATCAAGAGATAGAGGTCTCTGGTACGGCAAATAGAATTGGCTTGAATCGAATAGATATTGCATTGGATGTCTCACCTTCTGAGATCAATCCTTATAACAATAGGAGAACCATTTTTTACGAGGTGGTTGAGTCGAGAAAAAAAATTGCTCTGTGGTCTAGGAGCATTCACCCTGACATTAGCGCCATTAAATCCGCATTGGAGTCAAAAGACGAATATCAATTGGAAATAGTTCAAGATCCCAATGACTTTACAGTTGATCAACAAGACCTAGTAATACTTTACGATTGGTGTATTTCTCAACAGGACAAGACGCTTTTTAATTTACTTAGGACTGCATCAATACCTACGTTATTGGTGTTGAGTACTGATTTTAATCCTTCTATATTTAATGAATTGGAAGTTTCCATGCAATTTGAAGGTTTGGGCAGCGGCATTAATAATGCACAACCTGAGATCAACGCAGAATTTGGGCACTTTCAGGTGCCACCCAAAATCAAAATAGAACAATGGCCTCCGTTGGAAGTGCGCTTTGGAAGGATGACTGGATTTCAATCCGAAGACGTGTTGCTCAATCAGAATATCTCGTCTGTCAGCACTTCGGAACCTTTGCTTGCTTGCAAGAATGAACTGAATTATAGGTATGCTGTGCTCATGGGTAAAGGCATATGGAGGTGGCGGATGGAAGAGTTTCGTCAAGATGGTGAGCACATGGGTTTTCATGAGATGCTCAGTGATATAGTTCAGTTCTTGACAGTAAAACAGACTGCTCAATTGCTGAGCCTAAGAACAGCCGAGAATGTGTATTCAGACCGAGAAAGCGTGAAGCTGATAGGTGAGCTGTACAATAGCAGTTTGCAGGCCGTGGAGCAAGCAGAGATCAGTGTCGGTATTTATTCTGAAGGCAAAGAGCTGATGAATAGGTTAATGAGTCCTAAAGGAAGTGCTTATGTTCTCCATGTCAAAGGACTAAGTGAAGGATCATACCAGTTTAAGGGGACGGCTGAGGTGGCGGGAAAAGAGTTGGAATCTAGCGGAAGTTTTCAAGTGGTGTCGTCCAGTCTCGAGAAACTGGAGATGCAGGCTGATCACAAATTATTGCGGACTATTGCTTCTAATTCAGGTGGATCATTTGACCGAATAGATAATTGGAAAGTTCAGATAGCACAGTTGAAAAATGAACTGGGAACATCCCTCATACTTAAAGAACAGCGAGAATGGAGGTCTCTTATAGACTTAAAAGCCCTGTTCTTTGCACTATTGACCCTCATGAGTGTTGAATGGTTTACAAGGAAATTTATCGGGGGGTATTGAAAGAATAATTAAATAATATTCATACATTTGCCGCCCATTTAAGTATCGAAGTATTTGTAATGCGATTAACAGCAGATAGAAAGAAAGAGATCATCACCCAATTTGGTGGTGCAGAGACCAATACTGGCCAGGCGGAGGCGCAAGTAGCTTTATTTACACATAGAATTCAGCACTTAACCGAGCACCTAAAGGTAAATAAAAAGGATTACTCTGCAGAGCTTAGCCTAGTTAAATTGGTAGGAAAACGCAGATCCCTTTTGAACTTTATTGCTCACAACGACATTCTCAAATACAGAGAACTCATTAAGGAATTGGGCATTAGGAAATAATCCTTTTCCACTTTTCTTAATACATCTTATAAAAGTCCCGTCCGTTAGGCCCTAAAAATCCTATCATGGACATATATACTCAAACTTTAAACTACGGCGACGACAAAGTCGTAACACTTGAAACTGGTAAATTGGCAAGACAAGCACATGGTGCTGTTGTGCTGAGCCAAGGAAAAACTAAACTACTTGCAACGGTAGTATCTAACAAAGAAGCACGGGATGGCGTAGATTTTCTACCCATGTCAGTTGACTATCAAGAAAAATTTGCAGCTGGAGGAAGAATTCCCGGAGGCTTCTTGAGAAGAGAAGGTAGACTCTCCAATGCGGAGATCTTGGTCTGCAGAATTGTAGACAGAACCCTTCGTCCACTTTTCCCTTCTGATTATCATGCTGAAACTCAGGTGATGATACAATTGATGTCTTCCGATCCAAATATTTTACCGGACGCATTGGTTGGTTTGGCAGCTTCAGCTGCTCTTACCCTCACTGATATTCCATTTGAAGGTCCTGTTTCATCTCTAAGAGTGGGCAGAATCGATGGCGAGTGGGTGATTAATCCTTTTGCTGAAGAACTCGAGAATTCGGATGTTGATCTCATTGTTGCGGGAACCGCAGCAGACATTAATATGGTCGAGGGAGAAATGGACGGTATTTCTGAAAAGGAAATGGTCGAAGCACTAAAATTTGCTCACACACACATCAAAAATGATTGCGCTGCTCAAATAGCACTCTGCGATCAAATGGGGGGAAGAAAAGAAACCAGAGAATACAATCACGAAACCAATGACGAGGAGCTTAAGCAAAAGGTAATTGATGCTACCTATCAGAAGTTCTATGATGCAGCCAAAGTACCTTCAGTAAAAGAAGAAAGATCTGAAAAGTTCAGTGCTATTGCTGATGAATACTTGGAGTCTTTGGGTGAAGAAGTAGAAGATGAGACTCGGACGATGGTTAAGAGGTATCTCGGAAAATCAAAGAAAGAAGCAGTGAGAAACATGATGCTCGACCTCAAACAGCGTTTGGATGGGAGAGCATTGAATGAGGTTCGCGAGATTTGGACCGAAGTGGATTATCTTCCTTCTGTACACGGGTCTGCCTTGTTTACAAGAGGTGAAACACAATCTTTGACTTCGGTTACTTTGGGAACAAAGTTAGATCAACAACTGATCGACAACCATATTGAAAAGTCATTCAACAGCTTTATGCTTCATTACAATTTCCCTTCCTTCTCTGTAGGAGAGGCTAGGCCTAATAGAGGTCCAGGAAGAAGAGAGATTGGACATGGCAATTTGGCTGAAAGAGGATTGAAGCGAATGATACCTGAAGACTTTCCTTATACTTTAAGGATAGTATCAGATATCTTGGAAAGTAACGGAAGTAGTTCAATGGCCACTGTATGTGCTGGAAGCATGGCCATGATGGATGCCGGTATTCAAGTTAAGGCCGGTGCTAGCGGAATAGCTATGGGAATGGTTGCGGATGATAAAGGGAGATATGCAATTCTCTCCGATATTCTCGGTGAT
>JAHEKB010000082.1:0-4903 GCA_024638525.1 Bacteroidota bacterium | reverse complement strand
TGCAGGTATAAAAATAAAAAAGCCGGTATCAGGCATTGCCATGGGCATGATTTCTGAAAAGGGTAATGGCCGCTATGCAATTCTCTCCGATATTCTCGGTGATGAGGATCACTTGGGAGATATGGACTTCAAGGTTGTTGGAAATGAGAATGGAATCTACGCTTGTCAAATGGACATGAAAGTAGACGGACTTTCTTATGATGTCTTGGAAGAAGCCTTGATCCAGGCTAAAGAAGGCAGAATGCATATCCTGAAAGAAATGGAGAAAACCATTTCTACTCCAAATACTGAATTGAAAGAACACGCTCCGCGTCTAGAGGTTATGATGATACCTAAAGACAAGATCGGCGCCGTGATTGGTTCAGGTGGTAAAGTCATTCAAGAAATTCAAGAAGTGACCGGTGCTACTGTTACCATTGATGAAGTGGACGATATGGGACGAGTTGAAATTGCTGGTGTTGGTGGCGAAACCATAGCCAAAGCAATAGAGTGGATTGAAGGTATTATAACCGATCCTGAAGTAGGAGAAATCTATGAAGGTAAAGTTAAATCAGTAGTTGATTTTGGCGCATTCATTGAGATTCTTCCCGGAAAGGAAGGCCTGCTTCATATATCAGAGATCAGTTGGGAAAGACTAGAGTCCATGGACGGAGTCTTTGAAGACAACGAAGAGGTGAAAGTGAAATTGATCGAGCTGGATGAGAGAAGTGGAAAGCTTAGACTCAGCCGTAAGGTATTATTAGAAAAACCTGAAGGTTATGTTGAGCGTCCACCTCGTGAAAGAAGAGACAACAATCGCGGCAGAGACAATAGAGGTCGTGGCAGAGACAACAGAGGAAGAGACAATAGAGGAAGAGATAATCGCGGCCGCGACAACCGCAACAGAGACAATAGGGGCGGTGAGAACAGATCAAACTCCGAAGGAGGTTCTCAGGACTAATCCTTTACAACATACAAAAGAAGACCCCGCAGATGCGGGGTTTTTTTATGCATTTAATTTACTTTTAGGGTCTTGAAAGCCAAAATTCAGTTGCTACTGATATTCTTCGTCTTTATTTTTCAAACGGAGGTCTATGCACAAAGTGTTCGCCTTGGCGTGCCTTATGGGCATTACGGAAATATCTCACAACTGAGTTTTAGTGCCAACAACCAATACCTGCTCTCTAGTTCTGATGAGGGCCGAATTAATGTGTGGCGACTAAAAGACAGCCTCTTGATGTACAGTTATAAAGGGGTAGGAAATTTAGATGGAACTGATTATAGTAGGAGAACCAAATCTCAGCTTAGTGCTTCGGGAAATTATTTGATTCTTGCCGATTTAGACAGCAATGTGCTAGTCATTGATGTACAGTCTGGCCAAACCCTTTGTAAGGTGGATCACGGCACTGGCATACAAGATTTTGCAGTAACTCCTGATGAGAACCTTTTACTCTGTCAATCTGATCGTTCCACATTGCATGATCTTAGCACAGGAAGTTTGCTTCTTGATTTTGGGAGAACTGCTTTGGGAAAAGAAGTCAATGCAGACTTTTTTGGAAATTCTGACACCATATATACGTATTCTTCTGGGGAGACTTCTTTTTGGGATGCTAGTACCGGCAAACAACTTGCTACCATTAACAATAGGGTCGAGGCCATCAGTCCGGATGGCAACTACTTTTTTACACAGAGCTTGTATGGAGGCAGGCTAAGTTGCTGGGATCGCATTACCTTTAAGCGAAAATATACTCGGTGGTTGGGTTGGAAATACTTAAGCAGTATACATTGTACCCCAGATGGTAAGGTAATTACCATTGATTTTGGGGGGCGATTGCAAGTCCTAGATCTTGAGACAGGCAGTAAATTGGACAAGCTTAATCGCTCAGCTTCATATGAGGCTGAAATTAGTACTGAGGCGAGATATACAGCTGAACATATCAAAAACTATTACGGATTTTCTCCTGTCAGTCCATACGACATTAATGAAATTTGGATAGATGACGTTCTGAGCAACACACGCATTAATACAATTGATTTGAAAGCATATTCCAGATCGCTTGAAGTTCAGGAGTTGATGTTCTCACTGGATGAGGAATTGCTCGCCTTTTCATTGAATGATGGATCTATTATGGTCTTTAATACCTCAGGGAGAGCTACTCCAATACGTTTGAAAGGACAGGTGATGAATATCGCATCATTGGATGTGGGAGAAAATGAAAACAAGAGTCTAGTCACCTTTCAAAATGGAAGTGTTGAGCTTTATTCATTGAATAATCCACAGAACAGGCATATTTTAAGAATCGAGAAAGACCTGAAAGCCAAGCAACTTGAAAGCCAAAAAATATTACTTTACTCACCAGACAGTGTGCATCTCTATTCACCAGACGGCACTGAATTACTGATGAGCTTAGAAGGGGAACTCATTGGCCATTCAGAGGATGGATCGTTGCTCATCGTCCATCGCTTCCACAATTTATTCGAAGTATTTGATGCTTTCACAGGAGAACTGCTGCATGAGGTCAAACACAGACATGCAGTAGATCATGGATTGATAGGAGCAGACAATAACACTATGGTATTAGGCAGTTCAGGCTGGAAAGGCAGGGCCTATGTGTATGATTTGTCCAGTGGGAAGCGACTGTCTAGCTTTAAGAACCCCATAAAGCTGTATAAAGGAGTGGAACTGCTTGATATTGATGATGAATCTACTTTTGCTTTGGTTAAAATTGAATCAGCTCATTTCTGGGAAAGTTCATCCATCATGGAGGTTCATCTTCCATCGGGGGCGATTTCAGATCGTTTTGATGGTTTGTCTTATGTATATGACCAAGCTAAGTACCTTGAAGAAAGAAATGAGATCCTATTGAGTGGTAAAAGTCACGATATCCTTAAAATGCTGAGGAATCCCGATAAGTCGGACACCTACAGTACAGAAATACTAGGAGCGCGGTCATCTTCTATTCTGAGTAGTGTGAATTTGGGCCGTTCTACACTTCAAAATATTTCAGATGGCTCTGAGATTAATGTGCAACAGCTGAAACGGAATGAAAGCTTGAAGATTCTGTTTCTGGATAGTGTAAACTGGATTCACCTGCATCCTTCGGGCTTTTTTGATGCTACTGCAGGTGCCATGAAGAAGATGTATTGGTTGCAAGGAGTCAATGTCATCGACTTCGACCAGCTCAAACACCGCTACTGGATACCAGGATTGGCTCGCAAGATTATGGATGGTGAACCATTGCCTGAAGTGCAATCCGTTGGGCAGATTAAACTCGAACCCGTGGTAGAACTCGGAGAAGTTAAAGAAGGTATTATTTCCATCACACTGACCAAGCGCTCTGGTAGTTTTGGGGATATAAGCTTGTTTATTAATGACAAAGAGGTGGAAAAGGATATCCTGCCACCCAGTATAGATACAAGTCAGGATGTCATCCACTTTACTTACGACATAAGTACTCATCCATATATCCGCTATGCAGATGGTGGGAAAAACAAGGTGTCTGTTGTGGCCAGCTCTGCAGATGATTTTGTACAAGGGAAGGGAGTGGTGATGGAGTACATGGTTGAAGCGGAGGAGCTGCATGAACCCAATTTTTATGCCATTGTACTTGGGGTAAGTGATTATGTAAACCAGTCTATCAATTTGCGATATACGACACAAGATGCAGAGGCAATAGGCATTGCAGTAGGTTTGGGAGCCGAGGAGTTATTTGGCAGTAGATCACACATCTATTCCCTGCACTCAAAAAGCGCTCAACGGCCCACCAAGACAGCTATAAAAGCACTCTTTGATTCAGTGTCAAGGCAGGCTAAAGCAGAGGATATTATTCTGGTTTATTTAAGTGGCCACGGAGTGAATTATGGCGGCACATTTGGAGATTTTTATTTTTTGACCGCAGATGCAATTTCTGCAAAGGCAAGCGATTATTCAGATGAATATATGCGGCAGAACCAGGCAATAAGCACCACAGAAATCACCGAGTGGTTAAAGGCCATAGCGGCTCTTAAACAGGTGATGATCATCGATGCCTGTGGCTCAGGCAAGGCGGTGGAAAACCTCATAGCTACTAGAAATATTGAAGCTTCCCAGATCAGAGCGATGGACAGAATGAAAGATCGTACAGGTATGTTTATCATTAGCGGTTGTGCCTCTGATGCCGTAAGCTATGAGGCCAGTAGATACGGGCAGGGTTTATTGACATATGCATTGCTCCAAGCCATGAAAGGTGCTGCATTAAAAGAAAACCGTTTTGTAGATGTCAACACGGTATTTCAGTATGCTCGCGAAGAGGTACCGGTTCTCGCAAGAGATATACAAGGGATTCAGGAGCCTCAGCTGTTGATTCCGAGCTCTGGATCATTTGACATTGGTATTCTCAAGCCCGAGCTTCAGGCACAAATTCCAGTGAATCAGGTAAAGCCAATTTTTGTGCGATCTATGTTTTTGGATGAGAAGGAATTGGATGATGTGCTGCAGCTCTCTAGGGAATTTGATGATCATCTGGAGCAGGTATCATACAAGGGAGATCTGAACATAGTCTTTAGAGATATTACTTCTCTTTCCAATGGTAATCGCATTAGCGGCATATATCGGGGTGATTTAGAGGGTATTAAACTTACTTGTAAGTTCAATATCCAAGGAGAAGTCCACATTTATGAATTTAGCGCTGAGAGTAAAGATGATTTGATTTCACAGCTTTATCAGAAGCTGGAGGAACTTCTCTAACACCCTTAATTCTATCAAAAACAAGTGCAGTTTTACTTGAATTTCTGACTCGCTTAGGCCGTCATTTAAACACTTATTCTTCTTTTTATGGGATTTAATTATTCGTTTTAATCAACAGTAAATCAATCTGTTATGGTTCGGTGTGGATTATTTATGAATAAAAGTGGGTGAAAGTGGGTGAAAGTGGGAGCCATGATT
>JAHEKB010000299.1 GCA_024638525.1 Bacteroidota bacterium | reverse complement strand
AAATGGTCTTAAATCCTCTCCATTGTGCAAATGCCGCTAGCAGGCTGACTATTGCCAATGTTCGATGAGCATTGAATGCTGGTCCAAGTAAGCCAATGGTAGAAATGTCCAAAATCTTATCGCTAGCCGCAGCTAGGTCATATGCTTCTCGCACTTGAGTACCCAATACAATTTGTGCGAGAATTAAGATCATGAACAGAGCACCTATTGTTTTGTGTCTTTTACTTGACTCAATATACTTTAATGGGGAATGTGCAATTCGAGCCAACGCAAAGAAACCTATGGCAGCAAAAGCAGCCAAAAAGTGTGTGGTGACAATCCCTCCCAGTAAATTGGCGTTGACAACTACAGCTCCTATAATAGCATTGAGCATGACTGCCGCAAAGCCCAAAAGAGTGAATAGAAAAATTTTACTTCTAAAATATTGGAATGAGACAATTAAACACAGCAGAACAAAAAGGCCTGTTAGCGCACCCCATAGACGGTTGATGTATTCGATATAAGCCTTTGCTGCATTGAATGAGTGCGTCTCGGAAAGCTGTTCAGCAGATCTAATCTCTTCTGCCTTGCCGTCAAAACCCATTTTTTCAAGTAGGCTAGCAAAACGCTCTGTTTTTACAAGTCTTTGATTGAGAAAGGTTTCTTTATAATCAGCTGGTAGCGATTCTTCAGAAAGAGGAGGGAGGTATTCACCATAACACTTGGGCCAGTCGGGACAACCCATGCCAGATCCCGTTGCACGCACTAAACCTCCCAAAATAAAGAGAATAAAAATCCCAGCAATGGAAAGGAAGTTAAGTCTGCGATAGAGTCTTCCTACCTTCAATAGCCTTAAGCTTTTTGAGTACCGAACCAACGCTTAATTAACGCCCAGAACATCACGGTTTCCCCTTCGGGAATATCTTTTCGTTCTGGATTTGCTGGTGTAGCGTCGGGTTCTAGTAATTCTGCTTCTTGGCCTTCATCCGGAATATTCTGAGGCATAAAGTCCTCATCATATGCGGGATTACTGTAGTCGTACGCCCAACGATAAACTGTAGGAATTTCACCTGGCCAGTTGCCGTGAATGCGTTCCTCTGGAGTAGTCCATTCTAAAGTATTGGCTTGCCAAGGGTTGGCACCTGCTTTCTTTCCGTTCCAAATGGAATTGAAGAAATTGTACAGGAATAGGATTTGAGCCACACCTCCGAGTATTGCTGCCAAGGTCATTAAGACGTTAACATCAAACCATACACCGTATTCTGGAAGAAGGGTAAAGGCATAATACCTTCGAGGTACTCCAGCCAATCCCATGAAATGCATTGGGAAGAACACCAAATAGGCCGAAGCAAAGGTCATCCAAAAGTGGAGGTAGCCCAAGGGTTTATTCATCATTCTTCCAAACATCTTAGGATACCAATGATAGATTCCTGCCATCATTCCGAATATAGCCGCACTACCCATGACTATATGGAAGTGAGCAACCACAAAATAGGTATCGTGAAGCTGAATGTCAAGGGTGGCATTTCCAAGGAAAATACCCGTTAATCCACCAGAGATAAAGAAAGAAACTAGGCCTATGGCAAACATCATTCCGTTGGTGAATCTAATGTTACCGCGCCAGAGTGTAGCCAAGTAATTAAATGTCTTGACCGCTGAGGGAACAGCGATTATCAGTGTGGTAATCAAAAATGCGGTCCCAAGCAATGGATTCATTCCAGTAATAAACATATGATGCCCCCAAACAATGAACGAAAGGAAGGCAATACCCAATAGTGAAATGACCATGGCAGTATAACCGAAAATAGGCTTGCGTGCATTTACTGAAATCACCTCTGAGGTAATTCCGAGTGCAGGCATAATGATGATATACACTTCTGGGTGTCCGAGGAACCAGAACAAGTGTTGGAAGAGAATTGGACTTCCACCAGTGTGTTCAAGTGCTCCTGCGCCATTCAACCAAATGTCTGACAGGTAAAAACTCGTACCAAATCCTCTGTCAAACAGCAAGAGTAAACCTCCGCCGAGCAGTACAGGGAAAGACAATAATCCTAGAACAGCGGTAAGGAATAGAGCCCATATGGTCAAAGGAAGACGGGTCATAGTCATTCCTTTGGTTCTCATATTCAAGACAGTTGAAATATAGTTGATACCTCCTAAGAGCGATGAGGCTATAAAGAGGACGATGGCAAAAATCCAAAGGGTCATACCCGCACCGGATCCTGGCATTGCTTTGGGCAAGGCACTCAAGGGTGGATAGATAGTCCAACCACCTGAAGCAGGC
>JAHEKB010000298.1 GCA_024638525.1 Bacteroidota bacterium | reverse complement strand
AAAAAGCAGATATCTCCCGTAATCACCTCACCTAGACTGTGATAAATGTGCATACAGGATAAATCGAACTTGCTAAATGCTTCTTCTCTGATGTCGTGAATCACCTTATTGGCCATCTCTTCATGAGCGCTGTACTCTATGGCCATGACCTGGCCATCTCCTTTGCGGTCTGCTCTTACTTGTCCCAAGAAGATATCATGCGCACCAATTTCGGTTTTGTGCTGGTGCTTGGAGATGCTCTCGGCTATAAAAGATGGTGCAATGGCGGCTTGTTTAAATATATTCTTCACCTGATACTTTTGATTTTTCTATTGTGTTAATGCTATAAAACGAAGCTTTTAATGCGTTGTAATTCAACAATTTGCCGCTTAATACTTCTTCAGATCCAAGAATGATTTTTATGGTCTCAGTGGCCTGCATGGCTCCTATGGTCGCAGGTAGGCTCGATACTACTCCGACTTCTGAGCAGGAGGGCAAGGCGGCCAATGCTGACTCATTCGGGTATAGATCTCTGTAAGATGGGCCTCCATTGAAATTCAATACGCTGATCTGTCCTTCCCACTTATACAATGCTGCATAGACCATTGGGATTTGATTGCTCTCACTGAAATCACTGAGAAGGTATCTCAGCTTGTAATTGTCCGAACAATCAACAATTACATCAACCCCTTGGAGCAAGTGCTCCGCATTGCTTTTCTCAAAATATTCAGCATGCGCGATGATTTCAATATCGGGATTTAAGTGCTCCAATTGTCGTCTCGCAACCTCTGCTTTGTATTTGCCTATATCACTTGGTCCAAAAAGCAGCTGTCTAGCTAAGTTTGACTCTTCTATCTTATCGCCATCAACCAGCACCAATGCACCAATTCCCGAAGCAGAGAGAATCTGACTCAGCGGACAACCCAATCCCCCTAATCCAATGATCAAGACCCTGGCTTGCGATAGTTTCTGTTGACCTATGATGCCAATTTCACGCAAGGAGTAATGTCTGCTGTATCTATCTTGTCTCATCCACTATATCATTAGCATTGATTTTGATTATCCCCCTGCAAAAGGTGGAAGCAATGCCACTTCATCTCCATGCTTTAGCTTATGACTATCCTGGCACATTTCGTGATTCACCGCAAATCTGATAGGGAGTTCTGCCAGCAACCATTGCCTGCTCTGCAATTCTTGTTTTAAGGAAGCTACATTCTCTGCTGTGGTGGAGATTCTTTCCTCATCTAAACCCATGCGTTCTGCCACCATTCCGAAATATTTGATTTCTACTTCTATCACTTGATTTGATGTTGTTTTTCTTCATTTTGAACAAAGCCTGCAATCTCTTCTTTGAGCTTATTAAAGCGCCTAATCCACTCTTTTCCAGCCACTGTAAGTTGAGTTCCACCTCCACCCTTTCCTCCACTAACCCTCTTTAGCAGTGCTTGCTCTGAGTTGCGATTCATGTCATTTACCTGTTCCCAAGCCTTTTTATAGGAAAGCCCTATGTGTTTGGCAGCCGCTGATATCGAGCCTGTATGTTCAATGGCTTCTAAGAGCTTGACCCGGCCATTACCTAGGAAAACTCCGTTCTCACCTTCAACCCAAATCTTAAACCGCAGCCTGTTCATTTGCACAAATCTAATCGTTATATCTAGTTGGACATAACGCTTTTGCTACTTTTTGACATGGTGCTTCAAAGGCTTTGAATTATTTTAGTAGCTTTCATGGAAACCAACCAATACGACGGACTCAAGTACCAAGACGGGACCTACAAGCAAGTAGTGGATACTCTTACGGTAGAAGAAGCCATTCAGATTAGCATCAATGGCCAGCCGTATACAGTAACCATGCGCACTCCTGGAAATGACATGGAGCTGGTTAGGGGTTTACTTTATTCAGAAGATATCTATAGAAATACCGAGGATGTCTTTAAAATAATGAGCACCGAAATCAATGAAGATGGGGAGGTCACTTCTGTCAATGTCATCATTCCAGAAGATCAATTGGGCAAGGGTTATATCCCCACCAGGAATATTCTCTCTGTTTCATCTTGTGGCATTTGCGGAAAACGGGAACTCGACGATATTTCAGTGGATGGTGAACCGCTAGAAAATGCTTCTGCATTAGACCTGGATGTGCTCGATCAAATGTTCAAGGATATGGCTGAGGCTCAGGCCTCTTTCAAATTGAGTGGAGGATGCCATGCTGCTGCTGCATTTACCGTGGATGGTCAATTGATGGAGATACAAGAAGACATAGGCAGGCACAATGCCGTTGATAAAGTG
>JAHEKB010000081.1:4977-8773 GCA_024638525.1 Bacteroidota bacterium | reverse complement strand
CTTCTCGGTGGTAATGCTCTCAGTTATTAAGCTACAGAACAGAGGCTTTTATTTATGGGATATTACTGAAAGAATGCACAGTAGAACGCATTCGCCTTTGATCAAATGGAGACTGGGCTATACGGTGAACACCTTTTATTACCCTTGGAGCCGTCCGATCAAGGAAATCTTTGAACCTACAAAGGAAATGATCAAGGCATGCGTGCTAAACGGAGACCAGATCTTTACGGGATACTCTGTTTCCATGTACTTAAGACAAAGGTGGTTTGCGAGCGTCAATTTGCAAAAATTACTAGATCCCAAAGAAAACTATATTGATCTTCTCTCACACTCTCAAGGGGGGTACGACTTTTTCATTGGTCAGTATCAAGTAATCAAAGCGCTAACAGGCAAAACGGGTACCGACCATTGGGATGATGAGAATTTCAGTGGGGTTGAGACATTGGCGAGGTTGAAAGAAGAAGGCAATATGACCAAGTTGGCCTTTTTTGTCATTGCAAAAAACAATATGCTATATTACTTTGGTCACTACCGCGAAGCTGTAGATTTAAGCATAGAAGCGGTCAAGTACTTAGATAATATTCCAGGAGATCTTTACGAATTTGATTTTGCATTTTATTCCGCTCTATCTATAGCTGCCAATTACGATAAGTTCACAGCAGATGAAAAGAATAAACACGAACGAACATTCAATAAATACTTAAAACAGATTAAGTATTGGAAGAAGGGATACCCCGCTAATTTTGAACCTCACTACTGCGTCCTTATCGCCGAGAAACACGCCATGAAGGGCCAATTGGAATTTGCCCTGCAGTATTATGAAAAGGCCATGAACCTGGCAGAGAAGAGGGGCTATACATATGTAGAAGCCATTGCCAATGAAAGAGCCGCAAACTATTCGTTCGCTCATGATTTCAATAAGCAGGCAAGAGTCTATTTGCAAGATGCATACAATGCCTATTATAAATGGGGGGCACTGGCCAAATGCAAACTCTTAGAACAGAGTTATCCTTCACTGCTTAGAATTGACAGGTCTGCGGAAGACTCCAGTCAGAAACACGCTTCTGTTACACATACAGGAGGTTCTAGTACTACATCACTTGACTTATCTACCATTCTTAAATCCAGTCAAAGCCTTGCCGGTCAGACTAAATACGATGACTTATTGGTGGAACTCATGGACATAGTCATGGAAAATGCCGGAGCCCAAAGGGCGTGTTTGGTGCTGGATCGCAAAGGCCAGCTAAGTGTGGAGGTTGAATCCATGAGTGGAAAGGAGGGGACTAAAGTCTTGAATTCCATTCCATTGGATGAATTCAAAGAATTGCCAAATTCTATGATAATGTATACCTGGCGATCAGGTGAAAGCGTTGTGGTTTCAGATGCGCAGACGGAAGAAAGGTTTCACGGGGACAGCTATATATCAAATAGTAGCACCCTCTCAGCGATGTGCCTGCCAATTTCTGAAAAGGGCAGGGTTGTAGGTGTGCTTTATCTTGAGAATAACTTGATGAAGGGAGTTTTCAGTGACCATAGACTGGAACTTTTGGAAATGCTCTCTGGTCAAATAGGAATTTCCATTGACAATGCCCTGCTGATCGAAAACTTGGAAGAGAAAGTTCAAGAGCGAACTCAAGAGCTGGAAAAACAGAAGGTCGCTTTGGAAGAAGAAAAGGAAAAATCCGATCACCTCTTGTTAAATATCTTGCCAAAAAAGATAGCCAATGAGCTAAAGACAACTGGAAGATCAGAAGCCAGAAGCTATAAAAATGCCACGGTCATGTTTTGTGATATCGTCGGCTTTACACATTTGGGTGAAAAAATGGATGCCAAGACCTTGGTAGAGAATATTCACGAATTTTTTTCTGGTATTGACGACATCTTGGTCAAGTACAAGATCGAAAAGATTAAAACGATTGGAGATGCCTATTTATGTGCTAGCGGACTAAAAGAAAAAGAGGATGGAAGTTCAGCTTTGGCCATGGTGCAAGCTGCAAAGGAGATCATATCTTATTTGCATGAACTCAATGAGTCCAAGGAAAAAGAGGGTAGGTATCCATTCCAATTGAGAATAGGTATACATACGGGCCCAGTGGTTGCTGGTGTGGTTGGCAAGGCAAAATTTGCTTATGATATCTGGGGAGATACGGTCAATACTGCAGCGAGGATGGAGTCACACGGTGAACCCATGCGTATAAATATTTCAGAAGAGACGTATCAATTGGTGAAAGAGGAGTTTCAGTTTGAGCACCGAGGTAAAATCGAAGCAAAGAACAAGGGTCTAGTGGATATGTATTTTGTATCTCTGGCTTAAGCTTTGAGCCACGCAATGCCAATAAAGATGCTTCTCGGAAGTGCAGGTCCATAAATATAGTTGCTATCTCTGTTCTTGCCTATGTCAAAATCTCGTTGATAGGCGTTACGGACATTTTTTATACCTCCAAATATTTCTAGCTCGGCCCTGTTGTTGAACATTTTTTTATGATACTCTAGCCTTAGGTTCAGTTCAGTGAAGTCTGGGCTAGTGACATATTCATCATTTGTTTGTAATTCACTGCCCCCCATATGAAGCAGCAGCATATTGCCCGTATAAACGGCATTGATATTGGTAGACCAATGCGAGTTGATGTCCCAATTAAAGCTCAGATAACCGTAGTGGTCTGGTGTTCTTAAAAAGCGCTTACTGGCAGCTAAAGCATCGCTGTATAAGATTGCCGAACGGTGTTGGCTGCTTTGCAAAGTGATGCCTGTTTCAAACTGCAAGACCTGGTTGAAGTTAAACCTTCCTTCAACTGTGACTCCTTGAACAGTTGCTTGTTCGCCATTTCTTTTCTCAAAGCGTTCTCCAAAAGCATCTTCGCCCAAGGCCTCCAACACAAAGACATTTTCTAAAGAGGTGTAAAAAGCTTCTACCGTAAATCCATATATATAGCTGTCATAGGCAGCATCATAATTAATAGAAAAGGTACCACTGTGAGAACGTTCGTGTATGAGGTCTTCTGAAAGACTGATGCGCGAGACTCCTCCACCGGCAAATGCAATGTGCAAATCAGTATCAAAGGCTTGTGGAGCTCTAAATCCCGAACTGTATCCTCCTCTCAATTGCCACTTAGTAGATGGCTTGTACAAGAGAGATAGGCGAGGACTTAATAGTGGAGCATCGACAAAATTGTGTTTGTCAATTCGCACTCCGGTTAATGCATTGAATTGAGGAAGTATATCCCAGTCGCTTTGAACAAATAGTCCTGCATTTCTGCTTTGTTGATCTACTTTGAATTCGTATGCGGGAATCTCATCTATGACATCATCCAATAGAAACTCGCTTCCAAAGCTAAAGCGGTTCTTGCCTTTAAACCATTTTAACGGGCTGAAATTGAATTGTACACCCCCTTGCAAACTGTAGTTGAAGCTTGTTCCGTAAGGGGGATTCAATCTGTGGATTGCAAGTTCGCTGCTGTCGTCTGGCAGGATTCCTGTATAATGTTCACGTCTAGTATGTTGGCCCCCTGCATAAAGCTGTATGGAATTCCCATTACTAAATGTGCTTTGATAGTCTAGGCTATACAATCCGACATTGTGCTCCCTATCCTCTGCCTGCTGAGCTTGATGTGGCAGATCGATATTCAGTTCTCCACCATATCTGGTTTCATTTAAGAGATTCAGACTGAATTCTAGTTTTTGACTGGGCTTGGGAATCAGAAACACCTTTGCACCGATGGACTTATTCTCTATGCGTGGCAATTCTGAAAAACCGTCTTGATTGTGATCGTAGATTTCTCTTTTGCGATGATTGGCG
>JAHEKB010000081.1:0-4967 GCA_024638525.1 Bacteroidota bacterium | reverse complement strand
TCCCTCTATGTTACTATAGGTGGTCTGGAGTCGATAATTGTTCGCACGGGGATTTCGGGTGATGATGTTAACCGTACCACCAATTGCACTCGAGCCATACAGTGAAGAAGCACCGCCTCTTACCGTTTCAATTCTGTCGATCATATTGGCAGGGATTTGATCCATTCCATATAAAGCGGTCAAGGGACTAAATATGGGTCTTCCATTAATGAGAATTTGCGAATAGGCACCGCCGAGACCATTCATCCTGAGCTGCGTATAATTACAGGTTTGACAATCCGTTTCTACCCTTAAGCCGGGTTGAAATTTCAGCCCTTCAGATAGATTTCCCACTTGCAGATTCTCAAGGCTCCGTGCATCCACTACATGTACCATTACAGCACTTTCATTCAGGTGTTTAAAGGTTTTAGTACCTGTCACAACAATGGGATTAATGCTGGCGTCCAAGCGCTTGAGTTCAATGTTTAATAATGCAGGCTCACCTTCCTTTGCTGTTGCTTGGACATATTGGCTTTCATAGCCAAGGTATCCAATCACCAGTTGGTATTCGTCACTACTCAGTCCACTTAATACGAACTTGCCTTTTATATCGCTCAAGACAGTTTGTTGGTTTTCAACGAGGGTTATGGTAGCATATGCCAATGGACTGCCTTCACCAGAGATTTTGCCGGAAATTGACGCTTTCTGGGCAAAAAGTATCTGGGAGAACATCAAGGCGGCGATGGAAAAGGTAAATTTCATATTAGACTATGCAAAGGTATAGAGTTAGACCAATCTAACAAAGGTTTTTCTATTTCCCTATCTTTGCTTAGAATTATGCCATCTCAAACCAAGGAAAACTACCTCAAGGCGCTACACTTTCTATCTGAGAAGGATGATATAATTAATTTGAGTGAATTGAGTAAGGAAATGGGTGTGAGCACCCCTACGGCTAACTCAATGGTCAAGAAACTCAAAGAACGTGGATGGCTCAAATACGAAAAGTACAAACCCTTGCGCTTGACGCCAAAAGGAAAGAAACAGGCCGCCTTGATTATACGAAAGCATCGGTTGGCGGAGATCTTCTTGGTTCAGATCATGGGTTTTGGATGGGAAGAGGTGCATGAGATTGCTGAAGATTTGGAGCACATAGACTCTGATCAGTTATTCGATAGAATGGACGAGCTGCTGGGCTACCCAACCGTAGATCCTCATGGATCCCCTATTCCCAATAACAAAGGTGAGATCTCTTATCGAGAATATAAGTCGTTGATAACCATGCCTATAGGTCAAAGAGTAAGGCTATGTGCTCTCAATGATAGTTCTGTTGATCTCCTGCACTATCTCAACTCCAGATCCATCAAATTGGGCTCAGAACTCACCGTGGTTAAGAAAGAAAATTTTGATGGAAGTTTAGAGCTTAAGATCAGCGGAGTGAAAAAGGAAATCCACATGGGCGAAGATGCTGCCAAGCACCTATTGGTTGAAGTGCGAGACTAGTCAGTGCTTTTGCCATCACTTTTACTTTCCTTTGTTAAGTGCAAGAGATATATAGCATAGAGAATGATCTTTTTGTCATTAAGTTCAAGGCTAAAGGTGCAGAACTGTGTTCCGCCGTACACAAAGAAAGTGGGCGTGAATTCATCTGGCAAGCTGATAGTGTTTGGCCGAGGCATGCCCCATTGTTGTTCCCCAATGTGGGGAGCCTTTTAGATCACGAATACATCTTTGAAGGTAAAATGTATTCAATGTCTCATCATGGTTTTGCAAGGGATAGAACTTTTGCTGCATTGCATCAATCCCAGGATTCCATTGCTTTTGTCCTTAGCAGCGATGGTCAAAGCCTTGCTTCTTTTCCTTTTGAATTCAGCCTGATTGTTCGCTATAGTTTAGAGGGCAATAAACTTGTTCAGAAATTTAGGTTGATCAATGAAGGAGCTGTGGAACTCTATGCCTCATTTGGCGGTCATCCAGCTTTTTCTATTTCAGACCCAAGTGAATACAATATCGTATTTGAAAAAGTTGAGGACCGTAAATCTCATCGATTGACTGGACCATACATCAATGATATGACCATAGAGGTTTTAGAAGGGGATACCATCGCGCTAAACCATAAGATCTTTGATGAGGACGCTCTCATTTTTAAAGATCTTCAATCCAATTGGGTAGAGCTAAGGCATAAGTATTCAAATCACGCTGTTCGCGTGGACATTGAACAATGGCCATTTTTGGGCATTTGGTCCAAACCGGGCGCCAAATTTGTTTGCATTGAGCCTTGGCAAGGGCTAGCTGATCATATAAATCACGACAAAGAGTGGATTAACAAAGAAGGAATACTTAAGTTGGGGGTGGAAGAACAAGTGAGTGCAGCCTTCAGTATGCGTTTCAGCTGTTAAGTTTGTTTTATGGCTTCGTAGTCATCCCTGTTGGCAGGATCCATCTGCCCCAAGAGTTCAACCACTCTGTTTTTCATGCCTGGATCAGCCTGTTTAAAAACCTGAATCAACTCTTCGCGTTTGGTATTGAAAAAAGTCCTAATCATTACAGCATTGGGCAATTGCTGTTGTAGGTCAAATAGGTTCTGCAAACTCTCGAATATGACTTTTCTTCCGGCTTCGTTGTCCTCCTTAAATTTGTCCAAACCTTTCATGTGATACTGGTAATAGGCTGAGCGCAGTGGCCTGAATCTATTGTCAAGGATATTTTCGATGATATAGTATTTGTTTCGGTTGCCTTTGCCTGCTGATGGGTCCCATCCAGCTGTGTTTTGTGCCATATTCCTTATTTGGACAGCCTTGTTAAAATACGCAGTGCCGCCTTCGGGATGAAAGCTATCAAAGTCCAAACCTATGATGATGTTTGCATAGAATGCCAATAAGGTAGTCAAGGAGTTGATATTTGCATCTTCTTGGTACTCAAGGGTTTGAAAGGGAGCGTACTTAAAGTAGAATTCCTGATCAAAGTAATTAAAAATGGGAGTATTGTAAGAAGTCCCAAAAACCGGTCTCGATGAACTGATATTTACATTGGCTGCAAAGTCATCAATATTGTAACGGGTAATATTGATAATCAGATTACAATTGATCTTCTCATGCTGTAATACCTTATCGCTAATCCATTTGCGTTGGTTCATGAATTGCCCGATGGCATTTTGAAGATCTACGAAAATATCCTTGTTTGTAGCTTGGATGTTATCAGTGCGCACCTGAACATTACACTGCAAGTCCTGAGCATGTAGATGCAGGCTTGCAACTATCAGGAGTATTCCTATTAATCTTCGCATAAGTACGTTTCCAAGAGGTCTATAATATCTGAGGCTACTTCGCTTTTGAGCTTAGTATCAAAATTATGCCTTTTGCCATTCTTTTCAAGAATAGTGATCTTGTTGGTGTCTTTCTGAAAACCAGCGCCTGGATCTTTCATTGAGTTTAGAACGATAAAGTCAAGCTTTTTCTTTTTCAGTTTGTCTTTAGCATGCTCAATTTCGTCGTTTGTTTCCAAAGCAAAACCGACCAATGTTTGGCTACTCTTCATACTTCCCAGCTGTTTTAAAACATCTGGGGTCTTTTCCAGTTCTAAAATGAACTCTTTTGTTTTCTTCTTTATCTTTTGATCCACTTGCGTTTTGGGGCGGTAGTCAGCTACGGCGGCAGCGAGTATTGCAGCGTCCACCTCCTTAAATTTCGATTGACAAGCCAATAGCATTTCTTCCGCGCTGGTTACTCTTGTTAATTGAATCCCGGCACTCAGCCGTTGATCTGAAACAGGTCCCAATACCAGATGGACATCTGCACCCCGTTGGGCAAGTTCATTGGCAATAGCAATTCCCATTTTTCCACTGCTGTAATTTCCAATGAATCTAACCGGATCTAAACGCTCGTGCGTTGGACCGGCATTTACCAGAACGGATTTGCCCCTTAGACTATTCTTTTTTTTTAAGAAATCCTCCACCATTGACAATATGGTCTCAGGTTCACACATTCGTCCTTTGCCTTTAAGGCCGCTTGCTAGTTCACCTTCTTCTGCAGGCAACTCAATATTGCCATAAGAAAGCAGACTCTGAATGTTCTTATGCGTACTTGGATGAGCATACATGTCCAAGTCCATGGCCGGAGCAAAGAAGACCGGGCAATCTGCCGAGAGGTAGGTAGCCAGTAATAGGTTGTCGCACAAGCCATTGGCCATTTTGGCTAGACTGTTAGCAGTACAAGGTGCAATGACCATAATATCGGCCCATTTACCCAATTCTACATGATTGGTCCAGGCACCCGATTCCTTGTCATAGAACTCCGAATAGACCGGATTCTTGGACAATGTTGCTAAGGTAAGTGGGGTGATAAATTCAAGTCCCTCTTTGGTCGAAACCACTTTAACTTCAGCGCCACTTTTGACAAAAAGACGCACCAGTGCAGCAGTTTTATATGCTGCAATGCCACCGGTGACTCCAATGACAACACAGGTCTTATTTAGTGTCTTCCTTGGCAGGGTTTCTGTTGTAAACCTTGTGTTCTAGAAATTCTTCAATGGCCCTGATTGTAGGTTTTGGAAGACTTTCATAATACTTAGAAATCTCTATTTGCTCGCGGTTCTCAAAGATCTCTTCTAGATTGTCGTGATCTGAGGCAAATTCTTCAAGTTTTGCCACCAATTCCTCTTTTAATTGAGAGGAAAGTTGATTCGCTCTTTTTGAAATAATGGCGACAGACTCATACAGATTTCCTGTGATCTCATCAATTGCTCTCGTGTCACGGGTGATCGTGGTGTCTGGAATTTCTCTTTCGTTTGTGCTCATAGCTATTGTTTTTCTTTTGTACTAAGTTCTTCGATATTGGCGACGATCTGTTTTTTAAGCTTTCCTACTCTGCTGTAGTATTCACTTTTCTGATCAAATGCCCTTAAATATTCATCAGCTGCATTTAACGCAGCTTTAAATCTTTCTTCTTTGAGTTTATCTATGCTGTTATTGGCATAGATAAATGCCGCATCTG
>JAHEKB010000080.1:3220-8796 GCA_024638525.1 Bacteroidota bacterium | reverse complement strand
GGATGTGAATCTTTTCAATGGGAATAAGGAAAAATTAGAAGGCGATGCGGATATCGGTATAATTTCTTCAGGATTATCGATTAATGGACCCTTGATTAAGGATAAAATGAGCTTTTCTATAGCAGCCCGCAGAACTTATGCGGATTTATTAACTAAGCCCGCCCAAAAATTCTTGAATCGCAACGAAGCACAGAACAATACCACGGGGTTGTGGTATTATGATGTATTTGCAAAAGTCCACTACCAGATCAATGAAAGGCATCAACTAAAGCTGAGCCTCTATAACGGAGGAGATGAACTTCAATTCAATACCGAACTTGAGCTCAACGATATCTTGCAGACCAAAGAGCAAACCGGGGCAGATTTGAGATGGAGAAACAGTTTGGCCGGCCTTCAGTGGCATGCAGTACTGAATCCTTCTTTGTTCATGAAAGTTCAATCTGCATATTCAGGATATGAAATGAACTTTAGCGATGCCTATATCTATGATCAGATAGGAGCACGGCAAGAGAATGAGATTTCCTATTCAACGGGTTTGGAAGAGTGGAGAAATAGCATTGATTTTGATCTATACGGGGGTGGAACAAATCACTTGCTCTTTGGCATGGGTTATGTCCATTATGGCTTTAGGCCTTTTGAGCAATCCTATCACTTTGAGAACAGATTAAGTGTCAGCGATACGAGCTTCAGCATTGCCGGTATCAATTCGACAGAGCTTTACGCATATCTGGAAGATAATATCTATACGGCAAAAGGTGTCTTGAGTGGTGGGGTCCGCTTGGCTAGTTTCAAATCGGAAGGAAAACGTTTTTTTAGTATTCAACCACGACTATTCCTCACCCGTAACTTGAACAAACAGGCCCAGATCAGGCTGTCTTTGACAGACATGGCTCAGTTTTTACATCTCTTACCAAATAACAATTTAGGGCTGCCCATAGATATATGGTTACCTGTCGTTCAAGGTACAGAGCCCTTGCGCTCTTTTCAATTCAGTAGTGCGTTGAAATTAAAGTTTGAGAAATGGGGAGGAGGGTTGAGCGTATTTGCCAAGAATTATAGGAATCTGATAGAGCATAGAAGCGGGAGCAACTTCTTATTGGAAGGCGAAGACTGGCGCAACGGTATTCAAACGGGAACCGGCAGTTCTGCAGGCATAGAGTCGCAATTGATTTACAATGCCCAATCCTTTAGTCTCAGAGCTTCTTATACTTATTGCCGAAGTACAAGAGTATTCACTGGAATCAATGAAGGAGGCACGTATTTTTCCAAATACGATCGTCCACACAGTATAAATCTATTTGTTGAGATTCCGCTGAGTGAAAACAGTAGACTCAGTTGGTCTTTTAGTTATGCAAGCGGCAATCCCGTTACCATCCCAAGTTCGCGCTATATAGCCAGAATAGGAGGGAGGGATGTGGTTGTTGAAGAAATTCTAGAAATAAATAATTACCGTTTACCGGCTACTCATCATCTGGATGTTGCATATCACAAAAGCCGTCAATTTGAGAAATTCTCCAGTGAGTTGACCATAGGGATCTACAATTTGTACAATCAGTTGAATCCCTTTATGGTCTATATTGGTCTTGACCAAAATGTTGAACCGGTTTTAAAACTGCGTTCGTATTTACCGATGATGCCAATGTTGAAGTACAGAATTAGCTTTTGAGAGTTTTTACTTACATAACGTTATGCTTTTTGCTGTGGTCTTGCGAACGTCAGTTGATCTTTGAAGTTCCTGATTTTGAAAAGAAACTAGTAGTTAATGCATTGATGGCGAGCGATCAGACTTTTGCCTTGGCGCTGTCTGAAAACGTAGAACTGCTAGGACAGCCAAAATACCGGACAAATATTGAAGAGGCTCGATTGATTGTTTTTGAAGATGACTTTCTACTTCACGACAGGCCATACCAACTGGACTCTGGTTGGTTGGCTACTGCTGTTAACTTGAGCGAGGGGAAAAAGTACGAGTTCGTATTAGAAGTGGAAGGATTTCCATTAGTGAGCGCCATGGATAGCATGCCCGCTTATAAACCGGAATTTGAATTGACCTCAATAAGTGCGCAAGGGGAGTACGAGCAATTAGAACTTTTACTCAAGGATAGACCCGAACAGGAGTGGTATATGTTGGAACTTTACTTTAGGTCTTTTACCGAGCAAGCTGGCGATACAAATTGGTATATTCAACCTTTAAATTTTTCTTCTGCTGATAAGCTCTTTGTTTCCAATGTCAATACCATTAACGCAAACAACCACTTTGCCCTTTTCGACGATAGGCTGATTCAAGGTCAGAATAGGTCACTCACGATCAATTACAAGTCCTCTAGCTTAAACCAATTCCCCGAGCGAACACCAGTGGAATTGATCATCGAATTGAGATCGGTATCCTCGCAATACTTTGAGTTTTACTTAGACCTTTTGGAAAACAACCATATTTATGGCGGGCCATTGGCATCTTCAGTCAGAAGAACATCCAATATAAGCGGAGGTCTTGGAGTTTTTGGTTGCTACACTCGAAAGATCATTTATCAGGATCTTTGATATCTGTAGTCTTTTTCTTTGAATACAATATCGTGTTCCTGCAATTCTGCAAGGATAGGGGTATAGCATTCAGAACTGATGGGCAATAGGCAACCCCTCTGATCAATTTTTTCATTCAGAATTAGCTTGCACATGATAGCCAGTGGAAGACCAACCGTTCTGGCCATTGCCGTCTTGCTACCTGATTCTCCTTCTGTAACCAAACTGCTTTCTATAATTCGCTCTTCGCCATTGAGACGGTATACGATCTTATGCCACATGACAATCATGTCTCTGTCATCAGGGTTGAGGCTCCACTTCTTTTGAAGGATGTGCTGTAGGATTTGTGCTGGGCTTCCTTTTAGGAGTCCGATTTTTTCGTCGCTAAATATGCCAATGCTCATCAGTTTCTCCCATAAGTCGACATCGTCTTGATCTATCCTCAGGTATTGTCGCAGTTTTAATTCGACGCTATCGGTGGGATGATAGGCAAGGAAAGTATTGATGAATTCTCGGTGGCTCATATGCTCAATCCCTTCAACTTGATAGCTGTCATCTGTGGCTCCCAACTGAACCAAACAATTCCACGCTTTGGAGAAGCCTGGTCGCCTAAAGGTGCCCCTGTACATCGTCTTCACTTGATCAAGGCCATAGGTCTCTCGGTATTTTAATGAATCTCTATTGGCATATCCCTCAAATTTCCCGTAGCCTTCAATTTTTACAATCTCGGTTCTACGGAATACCCGGTGGTAGGGTATGTATTTGTATTGTCCATTGTGCAAGAATTTAACTGCTCCTCCCTGGCTAGCTAAAACCACATTCCTGGGGTTCCAGGTAAATTTATACTTCCAAGGATTGTCTTCAAATGCCGGAGCTACCAAACCTCCAGTGAAGCTCTCAAATTCCAGTATAACGCCTCCCTTTGACCTGATTTCATCCAGCAGTTTCATGGCGCTCAAGTGATCAATGCCAGGATCCAAGCCACATTCATTCATGAATATGAGATCGCGGTCCTTTACGTCCTTGTCCAGTGCTCTAAGTTCATCTGAGAGATAACTCGCCGTAGCCAGATTAATTCGTTTTTGCAAGCAAATCAGAGCCACTTGAAGATGCATTCTGGCAGGCAACATACTTACAACGAGGTCTGCATCATCAATCACTCTTTGGATTTCAGCGGAATCATTCAAGTCTGCTTGAACAACTGCTGTAGTCGACGCAAAATGTTTACGATTGATTCTTGACAGATCGCGGTCAATGACGGTAATATGCCAATTGCATTCCGCGGCTTCAGCTTCCAAATAAGTTATGAGAAAATGCGCAGAGAGTCCAGCACCAAGTATTCTTATCTTTTTCATTCAGTTTTCAAAGCTTCCGTTAATTGCTTTTTAAAAGGAGAAGAACCAATCCCAATCCCAATCGAATTCTAGATTGTCTTTGCAATCCTCTTCTTCGCCAAAACTATAGCACTTTTGATGATCTTGTTCTCCATTGATGTAGAAATCCCATGCACCATCTTTTAAACCATCAATATAATGCCCTTCTGAGTGCTTCTTTCCATTTTCAGAGTAAATGACCCATTTCCCGTGCTTTCGATTGTTTTCATAGCTCCCCGTCATGTTCAAATGACCGTTTTCATAGTATTGAACGTAATCGCCGCTTAACATGCCATATACATAATTGGCCTTGTAATGAAGCGTCCCGTTTTCAAAATAGTGTTTCCAAATATCCGTTTTCTGGCCTTGGGTCCAACTGCCAATGTGCCTCAAGCTACCGCTCTTATAAAAGCCCTTTTCCTCTCCATCTTCCAAATTATGCTCATAACTAACTACGCGCAATACATTACCGTTCTCATAGTACTCAGTGCTTTGATCGAAGACTTCGTCCCGTTGAAAGTTCATTTGCAGCCTTAGTGCCCCATTTGGGTAATAGCCTTTGTATGCTCCATGTCGCTGGCCTTGCAGATACCAGCTACTGTGTTCAAGTTGGCCATCTCTATAGTAGGAAAGCTGCTCTCCTTCTTTTAAGTCGTTTATATACTGCTGTCGTTCACTAAGGATTCCAGAGTCATAGAATAGAGCCTCGCCCTGCTTGAGGCCATGCTCATAGAAGATATTAGCTGAAATTACACCGATGCTGTCATAATATTCCCATTGGCCGTGTTCTTTCCCCTCTTGATCATATTTCCCTTTGGATGCCAAAGTGCCATTGTCGTGATACTGCTTGCTCGCACATGCCGAGAAGAGGACAATTAAAACAGGAATAAGAGTGTGAGACTTCATCACGAGATCAAATCTAATGATCATCCAAGTCTTTGCCGCAATGGGGGCATTGCTTTTTGTTGAGTTTTCTCTTCTCAAAAAATCCCGCACTAATAATGGCAGTTGGAAGAGCAACCAGACCTATACCTAGAATAGAGACCACTGAAGCCAGAAATTTACCCCAATTTGTGACCGGATGAATATCTCCATATCCCAGAGAAGTCACAGTGGATACCGCCCAATAAAAGGCAGCAACGATACTCGGGAATTTATCTGGCTGAACATCGTGTTCTATGAAATAAATCAATGTTGAGGATATGACCAAAACGATGATGGCGGCTATTCCGATAATGCCAAATTCTATGCGCTTAGATTTGAGGATATCCCAGAGGATGTTGAGGGATTTGTTGTAGCGTGCAATTTTGAATAAACGCGCAAAACGCATAAATCTCAGCATCCGAATAATCCTGAGATCCACAGGTATAAAAAAGGGCAAATAGAAAGGCAATATAGCCATCCCATCAATCAAGCCATATCCTGAAAACATGAATTTAAGCATGGATTTCAAGCGTGATGAGGAAGGATGTGTAATGTCTGAAACGTACAGTCTCAACCCATACTCTACACTAAAAATCATGACAGAAGTCAGGTCAAATAGGTGGAACGCCTTAGCGTGAGGTTCGTAAATAGAAGGCACGGTTTCCAGTATGATGGCTACCACATTTAGAGCGATCAAGCTCATAATGCCATAGTCAAACCAGCGATTCAGCCTATAGCCGTGATCACCGTACTCTACCAGAT
>JAHEKB010000080.1:0-3210 GCA_024638525.1 Bacteroidota bacterium | reverse complement strand
CCAGATGTACTATTTTTTGTTTCATTCACTTTTGTCCATCGCCCGTATCAGTGCCATGACATATCCAAGATGCATGGACTCGTGCAGAGCGTTGAAAGATAGCGCATCTTGAATAGAGGTCAAGTGGATTCCATAACTGGTCTCATAATCTTTATACTCCTGAAATATACCCGCTTTGAGATCTCGATCTAATTGCTCCAGGGATGTTTTACTGAAAGCCAGTAATTCTCGATATTCTTCTTCTGAAATTGCCCTATCCGGTTTACTTCCCTTTCGGAATGCATCAATTTGTGCGTCTGGCATTTCCATGGGTAAATTGGATAATCCATAACACAACAATTGTTGGGTCGCCAAAATGTGTCCGAAGTTCCAGATCAGATTATTGTTGAAGCCCGCCGGAATAGCATTGAGTTCATTCAGTGAACGATTCTTCATAAGCAGGTAGAAGTTCTTCCTTGTTTGGGCAAGTGCTCCAATAATATCCATGCCGTTAGTATTGTTCTTTTTCGTTGGGAAAATCCGTACTCTTCACGTCATTGATGTATTGGCCTACAGCATTTTTAATGCCGTCGTAAAGATCTAAATACCTGCGCAGAAATCTAGGATGAAATTCCTTTGTGATACCCAGCATGTCATGAAGCACCAACACTTGACCATCAACGCCATTGCCGGCACCAATACCAATTACGGGAATGTCCACTGATTCCGCTACTTCTTTGGCCAGTTCTGCTGGGATCTTTTCTAAGACCAAAGAAAAACATCCAGCATCTTCCAGGAGCTTTGCATCCCTCTTTAATTTGTCTGCTTCTGCTTTCTCCTTTGCTCTAACGGTATATGTACCGAACTTATAAATACTCTGTGGGGTAAGGCCAAGATGACCCATAACGGGTATTCCCGCTGTTAGTATTCTTTTGATAGACTCTACCACTTCTTCTCCACCTTCCATTTTTACTGCATGTCCACCGGATTCTTTCATTATTCGAATGGCGCTTCGAAGTGCTTCGCTGCTGTTGCCCTGATATGAACCAAAAGGCATGTCTACCACTACCAAAGCTCGATCTACGGCTCGCACCACTGATTGTGCATGGTAAATCATTTGATCCAGTGTAATGGGAAGAGTAGAAATATGCCCAGCCATGACATTGGAAGCTGAATCACCCACGAGTATTACGTCAATACCAGCATCGTCAATGATCTTGGCATAGGAATAATCATATGCGGTAAGCATGGATATCTTCTCAGCTCTTGACTTCATTTCTTGAAGCTGATGTGTAGTTACCTTTTTTATATCCTTTTTAGCTACGCTCATTGATTATTCGTTTTGTAATTCGAGCAGTTTGCGCAATCGATCCACCTCCCTAAGAAGTATATCATTTCCGTTTTCTAGCTCTTGATTATCTGTCTTTAACTGATTATTCTCCTCTTTCAAAGTTGCATTTTCTTTTTTAATCTCCGCCAGGATAGTGCTGAGATTTAACACGAGATCGCCATTGCTTCCCGCTTCTACATCCTCTCTAAATGACTCGAGAAACTCCAATCTTCTAGAAGCAATGCTCAGCGCTCTGGTGGTTGAATCCAGCATGTAGAGCAATCTTTCATTCTCCGCTTCTAAGTCTGTTGACCTCATAACCAATGTGGTGTCATAATTAAGCATGGATTTACACTTGTCCAATTCGAACTCCAAATTTTTTATCTCAACTTGTTGCTGGTCGATCTTGGTTTTAAAAAGCAATATCACCTCTTCAAAGGATGGATCAAAAGTCACGCTGCTATCCGTGCTGGAATCCTCGAATTGAGGAATAATTCTCGGCCCTTCAGTCATTACCGTCACTTCTTTGACCACCATTTCAGTACCTCCCTGAACAAAGAGACCACAACTGCCCTGAGTAAACTGAAGATCAAAAACGGTATATACATATTGTCCGTTTAGATAAAGGTCATAATATCCTTTTGCTGCTTTAATCTCTAATACATTGCTTCCCTTTTTCTTTAGGAGCTTAGATTTGATCCAACCTTCTTTCTTACTAACCGTTAAATACTTTTCTTGCCCATTCAAAAGTTTGCGGACCCTAAAGCGCTTTTTACTATTGATTTCCAATACTATTCCACCGTTGCCTGCATTTTGACCGTGTACAATGATTCCGCCTGCGTTTTCTTTGGATCTGCTCAATTCGACAACGGCTTTCATATGAAAGCTGCTCAATTCATTATCAAGCCTCGCATAAGAAACTGAAAAGTCTAAAGGATCTAATCTTTTGATGAGGTAAGCTTGCTCGGAAAGCATAAACAATTCCTTGGCATTGTATTTCTGAGGGAAATTACTCTGGGTAGATTGAAAATCTTCACTGAGCACCACTTGCTCGAAATTGGTCAATACATTCTGTGCACTTGCCAAATATGACAGACTAAAAACAAGAGCAAATAGTAGAGTTCTCATGAGTTTTGTGAATGTTTGCAAAGCTAATCGAAAAAAATTTGCATCAACGGATTTATAGCTTCATACTCTGTGCTTTAGGGCTCTTTACACTCAACTCCTGCGACAACGAATTGGTGATTGCCGCAGAATGGGAGGAGGTTCCAATTGTGTACGGAGTTCTCAATCCTACTGACCATGTGAATTACATAAGAATTCAACGGGCCTATTTAGATGAGACTCGAGGAGCACTCAGTTTTTCAGGCATTGCTGACAGCCTGTATTTTGACACTTTGGATGTCAGCATAACAGAATATCATCAAGGTATTGAGAAAAACACCTATAAACTCAACCGAATCGATGGCAATAAAGAGGGATTACCTAAGGATTCGGGTATTTTCAGTAATGAGTTCAATTATCTGTATCGATTAAATGCCATTGTCAATGCTTCAACTTTCAGCAATGACTACGAATACCGCTTGACCATCTTCAACCCCAAATCCGGGAATATTACTCGTTCAACTACTCTTTCTGTGGGTAGCCCAGAAGTGGAGTCGCCCGCTTCGGCTACATCGGTGGGTCTGATCATCACCAACGATGAAAACTTTAAAGTAGTTGGCCTCTATCAAGAGGGCAAGTATGCCAGATCTTATGATATGGTGATGAGAATATGGATAGAGGAGATCAATAATGAAGACAGCGCAAACCGGCGCGCCTTGGCATTGGACTGGACCATGTTCCAAGGGCAAAGAACACAGAGTATAAACGGTTTTAGGGAGTCTATTGCTGTGATTCCA
>JAHEKB010000297.1 GCA_024638525.1 Bacteroidota bacterium | reverse complement strand
TGAGTAATGCATCAGAGATGAAAGCCAATGAACCCGTTGGGGTAAGCTGGATTATCAATGGTCAAAAACTCAATGGTCAGCGCATTTCATATACCTTCGACTCACCCGGCGATCATCCAATTACCTTTATAGCCCAAAGCCAATTCGGTTGTGCAGATAGTTTGTTTAAAACCGTTGAAATGGATGAGAGTCCTTTGGTTGCATTCAATTGGGATAAAAGTTGCGATCAATCACCAACGCAGTTTTCAAACATCAGCTTAAATAGCGGTCCCGACAGCATCTACTTTGTATGGGATTTCGGAGATGGAGCCACCTCTAAGGAAAAGAATCCCATGCATCAGTTTAGTGAAGTAGGAGAATACATGGTGACCTTAGTCGCCGTATCTACAAATGGCTGCACAGACAGAGGGACGAATACGCTATTTATAGGCAGCGAACCCATTGCCGAATTTGACATGGCGAGCTCTTGTTCTGGCGAAGAAGTACAGTTTGTAAACAAGACTAGAAATACGTTTGGTTCCATAGATTTTATTTGGAAATTTGGTGACGGATCCAGTTCTGGGCTCTATGCCCCACGGCATACGTATAATGTCAACCAGACCACCATTTTCAATGTCAGTCTTGAAGTCATTTCATCCAATGGCTGTTCATCAGAGTTCAATAAAAGCATACAAATTGGTGTAGAGCCCAATTGCAGTTTCACTTATGTGCAGTCTAAAGAAGATCGGCAAGTTTTTCAGTTTATACCGGATGTCGACAACTATGCTAAATACACCTGGCTATTTCAAGGGGATGGCGTCTCATTTGAAACTTCGCCTGAACACCGCTTTACTTACGCAGATTGGGATTATAACGTAAGTTTGATTGCAGAAACGGAAGAAGGATGTATTTGCAATGAAAGCAGTGTAGAGCTCACTACGTCTTGGACTGCATCCCTTTCAGATAGAACAATAGTGGGCTTGAATCTGTACCCCAATCCCCTTGTCGATTTTCTTTATCTTGAGCTTGAGAATGCCCAAGAGGAGTTTTTTATTGTTCTGTACAATTCACTCGGTGAAAAAGTCGAGGAATTTGGTCTGATCAAACTGGGAACAGAAGTGAGAAGCATAGACCTTAGTGCTCTAACTTCTGGTGTCTATATCTTAGAACTTCGACAGGAGAATAAGGTTGCGATTTATCAAATAATTATTCAATAAGTATTTCAATCAACCAGTATTGATTTCCTTTGCATTATCAATGCAAAACCTGAGGAAAGACTATAGCAAAAATGCACTTCTGGAGGAATATTTAGCCGATGATCCATTTATTCAGTTTCAACACTGGTTTAGTCAAGCCGTGGAAGAAAAGGTGTTGGAGCCAAATGCAATGATTCTATCCACTCGAACTACTGAGGGGGTGGATTCCCGAACAGTTCTGCTCAAAGGAGTGGAGAACGGTCAGTTTATATTTTTCACCAATTACAATAGTCATAAAGGGCAACAGCTTCTGAATGACCCACATTGTAGCCTGCTATTTCTATGGTTACAAGAAGAACGCCAGGTGATAGTCAGGGGGCAAGTCAAAAAATTGAATGAAGCTGCGTCCGAGACCTATTTCAAAACACGACCAAGGGGATCCCAAATTGGTGCCTGGGTTTCGGAACAAAGCAAACCCATTGCCAATCGCGGAGAACTGGAAAATCGATTGAAAGTACTCAATGAACGCTTCGAAGAAAAGGATGTTCCCAGGCCAAAACACTGGGGCGGCTTCAGCGTATTCCCGTATGAGATTGAATTTTGGCAAGGCAGAAGCAATCGATTACATGACAGAATATTATATAGCAAGGGGGAGAAGGGTTGGACTTATGCCCGTTTACAGCCCTGATGCAGTTGAAAATTCGACATTCGACAATTAAAATTCGGCATTGATGGTTAACATTGCAGCCCCAAATCAATGATTACAGTTAGCGACCTATCACTGCGTTTTGGAAAACGCGTTCTCTTCGATGAAGTAAACATCAAATTTACTACAGGCAATTGCTTTGGAGTTATTGGTGCAAATGGAGCTGGTAAGTCCACCTTTCTTAAAATACTCACCGGTGAAATGGAATCTACCACGGGCCATGTGAGCATTGACAAAGGAAAGAGGATGGCTGTTCTGAGTCAGGATCACTATGCCTATGACGAGTATCCTGTTTTGCAAACGGTGATCATGGGACATACGGAGCTCTATGCGTTGATGCAGGAGAAAGATGAACTTTATGCGAAACCAGATTTTTCAGAGGCAGATGGGATTAAAGCCTCTGAACTGGA
>JAHEKB010000079.1 GCA_024638525.1 Bacteroidota bacterium | reverse complement strand
TCCCGATGGTAGGTCACGTCAATAAAGGCGGGATTGAAATCCATAAGTGGATCAATGGCCTTAAACAGTGAATCTATTCCCTTGCCTTTGAGAGGCGGCAAAACTTCGAAGGAAAACAAGGTTTTGCCTTCTTCAATATGGTCTGTTAATTGCATCAGAACTGAACCTCTAGATCAATAAATTTATTACCCCTTTTAACTTGCATTGGAACCTTGTCACCTGGATTCAATTCTGTTAACAACTTCATATAATCCTGTATATTCAGAATGGATTTTCCGTTGAGGCTAGTTACAATATCCCCTTTTTGAACCCCGGCTAAATCACCTGGTTTACCTTCTTTAACCCCATCTATCCTCAATCCTTCTCCGTCGTAGATATAGTCCGGCATTACTCCTAGGGACACTTTAAAGCGCATCCTGCCCTGGGTTTCGTCTTTGGTCTTTTTGAATTCTACCTTTCCCATATCATCCAATTCTTCTAAATACTGACAGATATAATGTATAACATAAGCCTCTCCGCTATAGTTTACGATTTCTATATCATCTGTAGGCTTGTGGTAATGGGTGTGCTGTCCGGTAAAAAAATGGACCGCAGGTATCCCCTCCAAGTAGAATGAAGTGTGATCAGATGCTCCAATCCCGCTTTCTGTGCTTACGATCTTCGCAATCTTATTCTCATTGAGCTTGATGGATTTCTGTGCTTTTTTCCAAGCGGGGCTTGTACCTACACCATTAATCACCAAGGTCTTCTTTGTGGAGTCCAATTTTCCAATCATATCCATATTGAGCATATAATTGATCTTGTTCAGTGGAATAGTGGGATGAGCCACAAAATGTTTAGAACCAACCAGCCCAAGCTCTTCAGCAGTAAATGCAATGAATAAGTAATTATTACCGGCAAACATTTTGGGATTGTTACTAATAATTCTGGCGAGTTCTATCAGGCCTGCAATACCGCTTGCATTATCATCCGCTCCATTGTGTATCTCTCCACTTTTTTCAGCGAGGGATCCTCCGTTTTCACCTCGGCCCAAATGGTCGTGATGTGCCCCAATTACTACCGTGTATTCTGCTTGGTGGCCTATATAACCAATTACATTGCTCGCTTTTGATTGCAAACTCATGATGTCTACTGTCAGATCAATTTGAGGACTTATCATAGCACTCAGATCTCTTCTGACAAGTATCATTGGAACCCCAATTCGCTTAGCGAGTTTCTTGAGTTCGCCCGTTGGTTGGTTTTCTTTGATATGAGTGTAAAACACTACGGCTTTTGCACCTTTTTTTACGGCCAATTCTGCTCTTCTTTCCAATCCTGCCCAAGCCCCAAATTTTGAATGTGGATTGTTCGGATCTGGAGTTTCTATTTTGATTAAAGCTGCTTTGCCGGCAACATCCGCATGTTCATAATCATTCCAGCTAAGGCTTTCGTCACTGATGCCACTTTTGACATTAATAGCCGCACCTCGATAAGAACCTTGGTCTTCGCTTGCACTTAAAGGGTAAAAATCTTGGAAAAGGGTTAAGACTTCATCACCAATCATCAGGGATGTATTTGCCTGAGCTATCCTTAAAGTGGTAATGTCAATATCTTGGAAATACTCATTTTCGCCCTTGGGCTCCAATCCCAATTTCTCAAATTCAGTAGCGATGTATTGAGCAGATAGTTGTTCTCCTTCACTTCCAGTTCCACGTCCACCCAGTGCATCCGATGCGAGGTATTCTATGTGAGCTTTGACCCTATTGGCCATTTGTCTTTCTTTCTTGTTTGGTTTTTGACCAAACAGAAGAATCGATGAAAGCATTAGGATGCTTAATGCCAGCGATTTATGTGATTTATTTAAATAGTGTAGCAATGGTGTTGAATATTACGATTATAACAAGTGATGCAAATATAAATTTAAGGACCTTATCTGTTGTTCTTTGTGCGGCAGCAACCCCCAAGGGAGCAGCAAAGAGCAAACCGGCTACCATGGGAAAAAAGACCGTTGGAAGAACATAGCCCAATTGATCGGACACTATAAACTGGTCGGGTACTGCAAACATATAGGTGATTAATACCGGTATTAGTATTAGCGGAATTACCCCAATAGAAATTGCCGATGCAGATTTCATATCAATTTTCACGTATTGATTAAACAAGGGAATCATAATAACACCCCCCCCTAATCCGCTCATGGATGTTACAATTCCTGTCAGTAAACCAGTAAGCAAGTATTTTTTTGGTGAACTCTTTTTAACTTCTAATGCATCTTTGGGTTTTTTCAACAGTATTCTAAATACACTGAAAATCAACAGTGCTAAGAAGATGATACTGAAGGCCTTTTTGTTGTACCAATCTCCCCTTGTGATTCCGTAACTGACCAGTGTGCTGCTCACCATAGCTAGAACAGCTGTCAGCGCAATCTGTTTGGGGTAAAATTGTCTTATGCGATACTGTTTGTAGGTGCTAATTAGGCCGGCAAAGAAAATTGTGGCGAAAGAATTGGCGAGAAGATATTTAATGAACTCTTCACCTTCTAATCCCATCTGCCTTAGATAATAGCTCAAAATGGGAATAAAGATGATTCCACCTCCAACACCGAGCAAGCCGCTGAGAAAACCACCTAAAACTCCAAACAAAAACAATATAAAGAGAGAACTGAGCTCCATCAATTACCCAAAAGCTCAGATATTTTGGAAGGATCATTAATCAGTTCCAATGCTTTAGCGAGATCTGGGTCGTCATCGAAAGTGCTTTCGACTTTGCCTTTGTCAAAGAAGTAAGCAGCGGCAATCTCATATTCAAGAAGCTCCATTATTTCTTCTTTTTGATGGTTTAAGTCGTTTGATTTATAAGATTGAATTTCTGCTTCTAGCTTACCAATGGATGCTTCAAGGGTTTGGTCAAGTTTATCCTTTTCCGCTTTCTTTATTAAGTTTTCCAAAGCTAATTCTGTCGCGGTTTGATAGTCGTACTCCTTGTCAGATAAGTAATTGATAAACTCTTGATAGATGTTATTGTCTACGTCGAATTCTCTTGCAGAGGTCAATGTGTGTTCCCTATTTCGGTATTGGACAGCAAAATTAAAGGCATGATTATTTTGAAGGAGGCTTTGAGCCACCTTACTGTAGGCACCCATTTCAACTTGTATATCGGGTTGAATACCTTCTCCATCTACTACTGGCCGGTTGTTGGCAGTTAAAAATGTCTGCTTGACGCTGTCCGCAACTGCGATTGCCCGACCATCAACTTTATTGCCGTAGTCCAGCCTTTGGATCAAGCGACCACTGGGTAAATAGTATTTAGCAATGGTTATTTTCATCTGCGTGTTATACGTCAATTTTTTGGTTCCCTGAACCAATCCCTTACCGAAAGAATTTCTTCCAATCAATAATGCGCGATCTAGGTCTTGAAGCGCTCCAGATACGATTTCACTGGCTGAAGCTGAGCGTTCGTCAATGAAGACAATTAGAGGAGTTTCTGTATCCATTGCGTTGTTCAAGGTTTTATACACTCTATCTTCTTCACTGTGTTTGCCTTTGGTAATTACAACGGTCTTGCCCTTTGGGACAAATAGATTGACGATGGCCACAGCCTCGTGCAAAAGGCCTCCTCCATTTCCCCTCAAATCCAGAATCATTGATGATGCACCTTGCTTTGCAAGATCCAGATATGCTTTTCTTACTTCAGAAGCTGCGCCTGGGGTGAATCCAGTCAGCTTTATAAATCCGGTATTATTGTCTAGTTTGGAATAGTAGGGGACATTTTTGCGCTTGATCATCTCCCTTTCCACGGCAATGGACAATTCTCCTTTTTCTGGTCTGCGAACCTTTAATATAATGGTTGTTCCTGCCTTTCCCTTTAGGAAGGTGGTGACTTCTGAAGTGGATTTGCCCAACATGGATTCTTCATCGACAGCCAAAATAATGTCCCCTGCTCTGAGTCCTGCTTTCTGAGCGGGAAAGCCCTCATATGGAGCATCAATCACCACCTCTTCGCCTATTTTTCTAATGGTGGCTCCAATGCCAGCATAAGTGCCGGTTACTTGAAACCTGTAGTCCTCGGCTTGAGCTTCTGAATAGTAAACCGTATATGGATCAAGTGACTTTAACATGCCATCCATGGCAGCTCGTATTAATTCACCGGGTTTTACTTCATCAACATAATTCGTATTGACTTCTCTATATGCACTCGAGAAGATATCTAGATTCTTGCTCACTTCAAAGTAGTCATCCACGGCTTTAAAAGAGAGGAATCCGAGCGAAATCAGCAGTAGCATGAGGCCGTATTTTCTGTATTTTTTCATTTACTGGGTCAAAGATAACGATAGAATCAAGGGCTTTGGTTTAAGAAAAACTAATCCTTTTCCTTGTTCTTTTTCCAAAACACGCCCTCAGGAGTGGATATCATGGCATACTGCCGCTCATCATAAGTACCGACGATTCCAACATGCTTGGATTCAATAAAATCTATATCGTAGATCTCCTCGATAATGGATTTAAAGAATAATTGTCCGAGTATCATGCCGGAGTTTAAATCTACTGCAGTTATGGATGCATTATCTGCATGCACTCTATCATCGAGTTTTGAAAAGGTCGTGCTTTTCTTCCTGATTTTTGAAATGCCAATAAAGGCTGTATTTCCGACTATACTAAGTCCGCGAGTAAGGCCATCTAATTGAAGGACCCTCTCCACTGAAAGCGTGCTTCTGTCTATTCTGAGCAATGTGCCGCTTGCAGATTCTAATAGGTAAATGTAATTGCCGACAATCTTTGGAGAGTGCGGCATGCCTATGCCGTCGATGAGGATTTTGTTCTCGGGAACAGACATGAGGATGCCTCCAGAAGCGATATTCTTTCGCCAGGATTGAGCTGTATCTCCTTGCCCTAGGGCAGTTACATACCGCATCTTGCCATCTTCAGTGGCCAGTCCGTTCAAATGACATTTGTCTGAAGGCTCAAGTTCAGAAATGAAGTGTGGTTTCCACTTTGGTTTGAAATTGTATTCACGGTCAAAAGAACTGATGCAAGAGAACCTCGTATTTACTGCGACAATTTCATCGTCTAGAAATCGCACATCGTGAGTATCCAATAAACCGGTGTGGTATGACAGTCTGGGTAGGTAGAGTTTAGAATAATTTTGCCCTTTGAATTCAACCTTATTAGCAAGTGATTCGGAATGATGATATACATGAACCTCTGACTTGGTGGCAATGGCCATGGAATCACCATCGACACTAATTCCCATGGGTTTTGGGTATGTAATGGGTCTAAGAGTTAAGCGTTGTTCATCTGCACTTAGCAAGATCAGCTTCCCCGCTTGATACACACTGAAGACCAAGCTACCTCCACTCCGTTGGAGCACAGACTTAAAACCGTCTGTATATCCAACATTGAATTCCTTCATGTATTAGATTGATTTAGAGCTTATTTCTTTTCAAGCTCCCACTCTTCGCCATCTTCATCATCCATCCAAAGTTCTTTGCTGGTCAGCCTTTTAACTTCGTATTCATAGGTGTCGCCGCCCCATTCCAACTCTAGTGTTTCCTTGCCATCTTCCCATTCCCAGGTACCATTATAGGTATACGAGTAACTATAGGTCTGTCCATAATAAGTATAGGTGTACTCAACATTTAGCTCAAGATCTCCGTCTTTCTCAAACTCCATATCAACTTTAATTTCGTTGTTCAGATTTTGACCGGCAAGTTGAGTTACATCCCACTCTCCAATTAATCTTGCGTTCTTGCTTTTAAGACTAATTTTAGGACCCTCTTCATAACCACAACTTGAGAAGTTGAACAATATTACCGCACTGGCTATGGTTGCAATACTTGGATTTGATTTAAGTTTCATAATCGTAGCGGCGAATATAATAACTTGAAAGTTAGGATGACCAAAATTTATGGAACAGGGTCGTGCCCATGTCCACCCCAAGGATGGCAACTTGCAATTCGCCTGATCGATAGCCAAAATCCTTTTATTGGGCCGTGCTTTTCTAAAGCTTCCAAAGCATAGGCAGAGCAGGTGGGAGTGTATCGGCAACTATTGGGGAGCAAAGGGGAAATGAACTTTCGGTAAAAGCGTATCGGAAGCTGGAGAATCCAGACTAATATGTTAACTAGTTCTTTCAATGAATGTCCCTATTGTATTTTTTACCGCTATTTCTATGGCCTCAAAATTCAAGATTTGTCCTTCTAAGTACAACAAAGCTATGGCGTATTGTTCATTGCCTTGATTAATATGCGCATAGAGTTGATGCTTATTTAGTCGATATGCCTCTCTCATTCTTCTTTTAAGTAGGTTTCTATCCACAGCTCTTTTAAATTTTCTCTTGGAGACAGAAAACATAATTTGGGCTGGAACATCGGTGTCTAGTTGAGCCTTCAAGTAAACGAATAGTAAAGGACCTGAGTGAATGGTCTTGCCCTCCTTGTTAAAAATTGATTCAATGAGCTTAGCCTGTTTTAGGCGCTCCTTGGATTTGAATGTGTATGAGTCCCCCATTGCATTGGGGTTTAGATTAGCGCTTGTGTTTGGCTTCGCTGGAGACGGTAAGCTTCTTGCGTCCTTTCTTTCTTCTGGCCGCAAGTACCTTTCTACCATTTAGGCTAGCCATTCGGCTTCTAAATCCGTGTTTATTACTTCTCTTTCTTCTACTTGGTTGAAATGTTCTCTTGCTCATCGTCTTAGGTGTTTAAAAACAAATCGTTTAAAACGGCCTGCAAAAGTATAAAAAATGCATACAAAATGATCAATTAGGCTTCCTTTTCTAAAATTTCTTTGCCCTGCTTCATTTCATCCAAGGCCTTTTGATCCATAAGGGGGTAATTAAGAGATAATTGTTCCAATCTTTCAGTCACTATTTCCGCCACCATTGTCCGCATGACCGGCTTATCATCAGCAGGGATAATGAACCAAGGAGCATCCGTTCTGCTTGTTTCTTGTATAGCACTTTGGTAGGCATCCATATATGCAGGCCATAGCTGTCGTTCTTTGATATCACCCAAGCTGAATTTCCAGTTCTTTTTACTGCTCTCTATGCGAGAGTTGAACCTCCTTTTTTGCTCTTCTCTACTCACGTTCAAGAAGAATTTTAATATGACAGTACCATTATCTACCAAGTGCTGCTCCCAATCTCTGATCTGTCTATATCTTTTTTGCCAAAACTTCTCATCCAGGTCTTCAAGGGTATCTATATCCGGTATGTTTTGACCGATAACATATTCCGGATGCACTTTGCAAACCAATACCTCTTCGTAGTGCGAGCGATTGAAAATGCCAATTCTGCCCCTTTCAGGCAAAGACATCTGACATCTCCACAGATAGTCGTGATCCAATTCTTTTTTACTAGGTGCTTTGAAGCTGCTCACTTGAAAACCGGTGGGATTCACTCCGCTAAAAACAGCCCTGATGGTGCTGTCTTTTCCAGCGGCATCCATGGCCTGAAAAACCAAAAGAATAGAATGGTGGTCGGTGGCATAGAGTTTACGTTGAAGATCTGCCATTTTTTTATTGGCGGATTTGAGCCTTTTCTTGGCTTCTGATTCCGAACCAATATCACCGCGATAAGTGTTGGAATGCTCTGAGAGGGAAAATGTTGATCCTATGGATGAATTTATCTGTGGGTCTTGAAGAAAGGAATGCATGTTTTTTTAAATAGATTTGAAATTCAAAGTTACAGGCAATTCAAACAAGCTCAAATGAAAGTACAATTTTGTGGTGCAGCTAGAACCGTAACCGGCAGCTGTCATTTAATCACTACCAACAAAGGACAAAAAATACTATTGGACTGTGGTCTGTATCAAGGTAATGATCCGGATTTCGACGATTTTAATCAAGAATGGGTGTTTGACCCCGCTGAGATTGATGTTTTGGTGCTCTCTCATTCGCATATTGATCATGCTGGTCGAATTCCCAAATTGGTCAAAGATGGCTTCAAGGGCGATATTATTTGCACGAGTGCCACGAGAGATCTGGCGGCAATAATGTTGCTGGACAGTGGGTTCATACAAGAAAGGGACAATGAATACATCAATAAGAAGAGAGCGAGAAAAGGACTTCCATCTGTAAAGCCCTTGTATACTTCCGTCGATGCTCAAAGGTCCATGAACTATTTTGTTGGGATAGCTTATGATCGTTGGTTTAAACTCTTGGATGGAGTTGACGTTATCTTTCAAGACGCAGGTCATATCCTTGGAAGCAGCAATGTCACCTTGAGGATAGAAATGGATCATGGTCATAAGGAATATATTGGTTTTACGGGAGACATTGGCCGACCGAATCGACCCATTTTGAGAGATCCTAAACCCATGTTGGATTGTGACTATCTAATCTGCGAATCGACCTATGGGGGTGAAGAGCACCAAGGGCTTCCAAACGATCAGGATGACCTTCTCAAAGTTGTCAGAAAGGCTTGTGTAGAAAAGAAGGGCAAGCTCATTATACCGGCCTTCAGTGTAGGCAGGACACAAGAGATCGTTTATATGCTAGATAGATTGGAAACCGAAGGGAAATTGCCCAAAGTCCCGGTCTATGTAGATAGCCCCTTGGCCGTAGATGCGACGGATATTTTCATTATGCATCCCGAATGTTATGATGAAGACCTACTTCATTACATGCAAAGGGATCCCAATCCCTTTGGTTTTAGAAAACTAAAGTATGTCAGGAGCGTAGAACAATCCAAAGCCATCAATCACTACAAAGGACCATGCATAATTATCAGTGCCAGTGGCATGATGCAGGCTGGAAGGATCAAGCACCATTTAAACAACAACATTGAAGATTCCAGAAACACCATACTTGTTGTTGGCTTTTGTGCTGAAGGTACCATGGGCAGAAGAATAAGAGATGGAGCTGAAGAAGTGCAGATATTCGG
>JAHEKB010000078.1 GCA_024638525.1 Bacteroidota bacterium | reverse complement strand
CCGCTCCTTCGCCATAATTGCGCGTAAAATACCGCGGTAAACATGCCGCCTAAAAGCATATTCCACCACACCCAGTTACCAGATATCCCATTTTGAGCTACCAACTCTGTGACGGCTAACGGGGTGTCGGCAGCAAAGGTTGTGGCTACCATACTCAAGCCGGCGAGATACCAAGGCAAATTCTTGCCACCCAAGAAAAAACCTTCCAGTCCTTCACTGGCTGTCTTCCTAGCATAAAATGCAATGAGTATGGTTATCAATAGGAAAAGTCCTATTACGACAAAGTCAAGAAGGGATAAGGCCATTTCCGTACAATTTTGTAAGAAATGAGTAACATTACAAATTCTAATCTCGAGTATTAATTAACATTATATCTTTGCCGCATAAATTCAGACACATGAAGAAAATCAAACTATTAAGCACAGTGATCGCCATGGCCCTAGTTCCAATGTTGATCACCAGTTGTGGAGACACAGAAACTGTAGATCCAAGTCCTACCTTGGAATTCATTGGCGGGGGTAATTATGTTTCGGGAGATATCACTCTTCCTGTTGGAACCGATTTTACCGTTGGATTGAATGCATCGCATGATAAAAACCTTGAATCTTTGATGATTGCGGTTTCTATTAACGGCGGTACTCAGCTAACTCCTCAGAACTGTGGTTTATGCGATACAACTCTTGGAGATAAGACCTTAAGGGTTGATTTTACAGGAACTACAGGTAATCAAGCGGGAACTGAAACATGGTCATTTACCATTGCAGACAAAGACGGTAACTCTACCACAAAATCAATTGAAATCACTGTTGTTGCCAGTGGAGATGCTCTTTTTGAATACGAACAAGACAATTCTTCACCTCCTCAACCACACAGAGTATGGAATTTCATTGGACCTAATAAAGGTGCTCACCAAATTGGTCAAGGTTCAGTTGCTTCTGCAGATCCTAATTCCTGGAAAGATATTCAAGATTCTATGGCTGCATCAGACGGATCTACTTGGCCTGGACGTTGGGCTAGCCGAAACGGTTCTACCTATAAGAAAGTAACGGGTTATACTTGGGCGACGATGCAAAATACTGTTCAGTTGGAAACTGCATGGACAGATGGCGGAGCTGCTGAAGCAGTAATCAATCCAGCAACGGGTGATTATTATGTAATCAAGCTTCCAGGTGACAAATATGCATTCATAGAGATCACTGATGTGGTCAGTACACCATCGGATAATTTGGATTATATCCAATTTAGGTATAAGTACAGACCATAATTATTATTAAAGATATTGAAAAGGGTCAGTATATTGCTGACCCTTTTTTTATGCAATGAAAACGATTGGAGTATATACCTCAGGAGGCGATGCCCCGGGCATGAATGCCTGTATCAGGTCAGTTGTGAGAACGGCCATTTATCACGGTTTTAAGGTCAAGGGAATTCAGAGGGGTTATGCCGGTATGATAAGCGGCGATATTATTAATCTCAGCCGAAATAGTGTGGCCAATATCATCCAAAGGGGGGGCACCTTTCTAAAAACGGCTAGGTCAGAAGAATTCAGAACCAAAGAGGGCAGGGCTGAGGCATATGAACAAATTCTTAAGCATGAAATAGATGCCTTAGTCTGTATTGGTGGAGATGGTTCTTACACTGGTGCGGGTCTCTTTTACGAAGAATTTGGTATACCCTGTGTCGGTATTCCAGGCACCATAGATAATGATCTATTTGGCACGGACTACACCATAGGCTACGACACTGCCGTCAATACGGCATTGGACGCCATAGACAGAATTAGAGACACAGCCCATTCTCACGAACGCGTCTTCATTGTTGAAGTGATGGGAAGAGATGCTGGATTCATTGCATTAGATGTGGCCATTGCGGGCGGAGCAGAAGCCGCTTTAATTCCAGAGGATCTCAACGACATGGAAGGATTAACTCAACAATTCAGCCGAAGGGACAAACGAAAAAAATCCTTTTCTATCGTTGTGGTTGCCGAAGGAGATGAGCAAGGTGGGGCCTTGGTTCTAGAAAAGAAACTCCATGAGCTCTTCCCCGAATTAAAGATACGTTCCACCATATTGGGACATGTGCAAAGGGGGGGGTCGCCTAGTGCGAGAGACAGAGTTTTGGCATCTCGTTTAGGTGCTGCTGCAATTGACGCTTTATTGGCGGGTGAAACTGCTATTTGTGTAGGAATAGTAAATAATGATGTTTCCTATACTCCATTTGCAGAGGCAATTGGATCTCACAAGTCCATATCTCCTCAAATGATAGAATTGGCTAAAATCTTGGCGATCTAAACGTCAATATTTGCGTATTTCGCGTTGGCCTCAATAAAGGCTCTGCGAGGTGGAACTTCATCACCCATCAACATGGAGAAAACTCGGTCGGCCTCAGCTGCGCTGTCCAACGTCACTTGTTTTAAAGTTCTGTATTCTGGATCCATGGTCGTTTCCCAAAGCTGATTTGCATTCATTTCACCCAGACCTTTATATCTCTGAATCTTCACACTGTCTGGATTATCGCCTCCCATTTCCTTGACCAATACATCGCGTTCTTCGTCGCTCCAACAGTATTTAGCGGTACTTCCTTTTCGCACTTGGTATAGGGGAGGTGTTGCTATGTATAGATAACCATGTTCAATCAGTTTGTGCATATAGCGGAAAAACAGAGTAAGAATCAAGGTCCTGATATGACTACCGTCGACATCTGCATCTGTCATTATAACAATCTTGTGGTACCGCAATTTTTCTATATTCAGCTCCTTGGCATCTTCTTCTGTTCCCATACTCACGCCCAAAGCGGTGAACATATTCTTAATCTCCTCATTGTCGTAGATTTTGTGCTCTAATGCCTTTTCTACATTGAGGATCTTTCCTCTTAGCGGAAGTATGGCCTGGAAGACTCTGTCCCTGCCTTGTTTAGCCGTTCCTCCTGCTGAGTCTCCCTCCACTAGGTACAATTCACATACCGCAGGGTCTTTTTCCGAGCAATCAGAAAGCTTTCCTGGAAGCCCTACACCGCCCATTGCGGTTTTACGCTGAACCATTTCTCTTGCCTTGGTCGCTGCATGTCGCGCTTGAGCGGCCAAGATTACCTTTTGAACAATGATTTTTGCATCGTCTGGATTTTCTTCGAGATAATTGGTCAACATCTCCGAAACCGCTTGGCTAACTGCCGAAGATACTTCGCGATTACCCAGTTTGGTCTTGGTTTGACCTTCAAATTGTGGTTCTCCCACCTTCACTGAAATGATAGCGGTTAAACCTTCTCTAAAGTCATCTCCAGCAATTTCAAACTTGAGTTTGTCCAGCATTCCCGAATTGTCCGCATATTTTTTCAAGGTATTGGTGAGTCCCCTTCTGAAACCAGTTAGATGGGTTCCACCTTCATGGGTATTTATGTTGTTGACATAGGAGTGAAGATTTTCTGCATATGATCTGTTGTAAACCATAGCTACCTCAACTGGAACGCCATTTTTCTCACCTTCCATGCCAATGATATTCTTTATCAAGGGCTCTCTTGTGTTATCCAAATACCGAACAAATTCAGGTAAACCTTCTGTGGAGTAGAATTCCTCTTTCACGAATTCACCCTCGCTGTCCTTTCTTCTTTTGTCGGTGATGCTAATGTTTATTCCCTTGTTCAAAAAGGAAAGTTCGCGCAATCTAGCAGCAAGCGTATCATAGCTGAATTCTGTAGTTTGTAGAAAAATCTGCTTATCTGGAATAAAGGTGACCTTGGTTCCAGACTCAGTAGAGTCTCCGATTACCTTTACAGGATAGAGGGCCTTACCGCGTTCATATTCCTGCTCGTGGATCTTGCCATCCTTATAAACCGTAGCTCTTAAATGAGAGGAAAGTGCATTGACACAGGATACCCCCACTCCGTGCAATCCCCCGGAAACTTTGTATGAATCCTTGTCAAATTTACCACCTGCTCCGATCTTGGTCATAACAACCTGCAGTGCCGAAACTCCTTCCTTTTTATGAATACCAACGGGTATTCCTCTTCCATTATCCTTGACAGAAATGGAATTGTCTTCATTAATCCATACATCGATCTTATCACAATAACCGCCCATGGCTTCGTCTATGGAGTTATCAACCACTTCATAGACCAAATGATGCAGCCCTCTAGGTCCAATATCTCCAATGTACATGGAGGGACGCATCCTTACGTGTTCTATACCTTCGAGTGCCTGAATACTATCCGCACTGTAATTGCTCTTTTTCTCGCTCATAGCTTTAACAGCTGACAATGTACTATTGACCAGGGCTTTAAGGCTTAAAGAAGGGCCTTAGATATCCACAAATAATAAACCAAGAAAAGATGTGTAAATATTTGATAATCAGAGACTAAGCAAGGCTTATTTCTCCCCTTAAATTTGAGGCGAGGACAGCTGCTCGTTCATCAAAGGGATAATTGCCAATCACCCACATTAATTTGGTCAAAGCTGCCTCCGAAGTAATGTCAAAACCCGGAATAACATGATCTGACATAAGGACTTCACTAGACTTGTACTTGCCTAAGTCTATAGACCCATTTTGACACTGAGTGGTTGCCAAAATCAAAACTCCATTTTCCTCACAAGCCCTGACCAATTCTGTCCATTTATCGGAATGGGGAAGATTGCCCGCTCCAAATGTTTTTAGTACGACGCCTTCTATTTGCCTGTCTGTGACCAATTTGAGCAAGACAGAAGGATCATAGCCTGGAAAGATGGTCACGTTGACCACTTTGCGACTAAAGCCGGTCTTCATATCTAGTTGCAGACCGTCTTCAAGCAGTAAGTTTTTGTTGATTAGGATATCTTGTTCCAAATGACCCAAGTTCCTGAAATTTGGACTGCTGAAGCCTTCAAAATCGAGCGTGCTGGACTTTACTGCTCTATTTCCTCGCAAAATGTCGTCATTGAAGCAGATACAAACCTCAGGTACTTTGATCAAGTCAAAACTCTTATAAGCAGCTATGTAAATCGCATTGCTCAAATTGGTGATAGCGTCCGTTCTTGGATGAAATACGGGCAATTGTGAACCGGTCAAAATGATGGGTTTGGACAAGCCTTGAAAGACAAAGCTCAGGGCAGATGCTGTATAGGCCATGGTGTCCGTTCCGTGGATTACAACAAAGCCATCATGATCATTGTAATGAGCCTCAATAGTTTCTGAGATGCTCTTCCAGGTATCAGTACTAATGTCTGAACTGTCTACCACCGGATCTAATGCTGCAAAATTGAAGCTCACGTTTTTGAAATGATCAAAATATGGGCTTTTGTTTACAGCGGGCATGTATTGTAGAATTTGATCCCAGCTTCCCGGCCTTAGTCCGCTTTTAGCACTGTCCAAAGCCTGCATACCGAAAGTACCGCCCGTATAGAGTATAAATACTTTAGACTTGGCCATTACGCTCCTTTTCCAGCTAAGAGGTAGAGAACGGCCATTCGAATTGCGACCCCGTTTTCTACTTGTTCAAGTATGATCGCTTGATCAGAATCCGCGACATCGCTGGATATTTCAACACCCCTATTGATTGGCCCCGGATGCATAACTACGATTTCTTTCTTCAGTGAGTTGAGCAGTTCTAGATTCAGGCCGTATTGCAGACTGTATTCTCTCAAGCTTGGGAAATAGCGATCCTCTTGGCGTTCGAGCTGAATCCTGAGCATATTAGCCACATCACACCATTCTAAACTTTCCCTGAGATTGAAACTGGTTTCAACTCCCAATGCGGCCATGTGCTTCGGAATAAGGGTAGGAGGGCCACAGACCCTTACTTTGGCGCCTAGTTTTTGAAGGCAGTAAATATTGCTCAATGCAACCCTAGAGTGTAAAATATCACCCACAATCACCACTTTCTTTCCCTTTAGACTCCCTAATTTTTCTCTGATGGAATAGGCATCTAGAAGAGCTTGTGTCGGATGCTCATGCGTTCCGTCGCCAGCATTGATAATCGCGGCATCAATATGCTCTGAGAGAAACTGGCATGCTCCAGGCGCTGGATGCCTCATGACAACCATATCAACCTTCATCGCTAAAATGTTATTTACTGTATCTATCAGTGTTTCTCCTTTTTTGACCGAGGAGTTATTACTGGCGAAATTCACCACATCAGCTGAAAGGCGTTTTTCAGCCAATTCAAAACTAATCTTCGTACGCGTAGAATTCTCAAAGAACACATTGGTAACAGTCACATCTCGGAGTGAGGGGACCTTTTTAATGGGTCGATTTAAAATCTGTTTAAAATTGTCTGCGGTGGAGAATATTAAGTCAATATCATCCGAAGAGATATCCTTGATTCCTAATAGGTGCTTGCTTGAGAGTAGCGACATTATGGCTTTTGATCAGTAATTATCCAAACTTTACAGCTGTTCCCCTTCCAGTCTACTTTAACATAATCATCCGCTCTGCTATCTACCTCTTCGCCAACATAGTCTGGATGAATGGGAACCTCCCTTTTATATTTTCTATTGATCAAGGTCAACAATTCTGTCCTTGATGGTCTTCCAAAGTCATTAATAGCGTCTAAGGCTGCCCGTATAGACCTTCCCGTATAAAGAACATCGTCAACCAGGATTAAGCGCTTGCCTTCAATCTGAAAATCCATTTCCATGGCATTGGGAAGCAAAGGCTTATCCGTTCTCCTGAAATCATCTCGGTAAAAAGTAGCATCCAATTCGCCGTATTGGGGTTCAAATCCAAAATGCTCCTTTAAGTGTGCACAAAGCGCTTTGCCTAGAAATATACCTCTAGGTTGAAGTGCAATAATAGCTGAGCTACTAAAGTCTCCGTGTTCTTCAACCAATTGATGACACAATCTGGTGAGGGCTATGTCAACTTGCTTCAGGTCCAGTATAATGCGCTTCATTTCAGGCTTGTCTCGCTAATTTTTAATATTTTATCAAATTCTTTCTTGCTGACTGGTGCCACAGAAAGCCTACTTTGCCTCACAAATCGCATATCCTTTAGAATAGCGTCTGCTTTTAGTTCTTTAAGGCTGACACTGCGCTCTAAGCTCTTTACTGCTTTAACATCTACGGCTACCCATCTTTCGTCATCGGTGGTTGGATCTTGATAAGAACCTTTAACTACCTTGGTGATACCAACAATCTCTTTGCCTTCATTGCTGTGATAAAACAGGCACAGGTCACCAACTTTCATCTCGTTTAAAAAAATCCTAGCGGCATATGATCTAACTCCATCCCAATAGGTGGTGTCATCTTTGAGCATTTCATCCCAACTGTACTTAAAGGGCTCAGATTTGATTAACCAGTAGTTCATCTCGCTTCAAATATCTTCATTGCTTCTGACTTTCAATCCCATAAGGCAAAAAAAATCCCGACCAATTGGCCGGGATCATTTTATGCATTTAACTCGGTGGCTTGTTTCACCCAATCATCTCGTTCCACTCTCCCCGGCCACTTCATCAGTGTTTCCAATATTTCAATTGAACCTGTATCCAATTTGCTCAACTGTACATAAGAGTTAACTCCTATGGCATTGAGTTTCTTTTCGTAGGCGGGTCCAATGCCATTGATCTTTTTTAGATCATCAGCTTCTCCTGCTGCTACTCCAATTGCTTTGATCAAATCTGAAGCGTTATCAGCAGATTCTTCCGCTGGCTTTTCTTCTTTGACCGCTTTGGTTTTAGCTGGAGCTTTTTTCTTAGGCGCTGCTTTTTTGGCTGGTTCATCGCCTCCTTCTTCCATTTTCGCTTTCAATTCAGACAGAACGCCAAAGTCTCCAAGGGTAGATCGCTCCACTTGCTGGTTGATTTTGTCAACGAATTTAGAAGTTCTACTAGATCGTTTCTTGTTCTGTGCTTTGTTGTCTGCGCGCTGAGTTCTTTCACCCTCTTTCCAAATGTCGGTGTGAGAGACCAAGATGCGTTTAGCATCTTTATTGAACTCAATTACTCTGACTTGAAGTACATCATCAACCTTTACTTCGGATTGATCTTCTTTCTTCATGTGCTTCTTTGGAGCAAATGCTTCTACTCCGTATGGAAGCGCAACAATCACTCCTCTGTCATTGATTTCAGTGATGGTTCCTTCATGCTCAGATCCCAAGGTGAATACCGTTGCAAAGGTATCCCATGGGTTTTCATCGATTTGTTTGTGACCCAGACTTAAACGTCGATTGTCTCGGTCTATTTCTAAAACAACCACCTCAAGATCTTCACCTTTCTTTGTGAATTCAGCAGGGTGTTTGATCTTCTTAGACCAAGATAGGTCAGATACGTGAACCAGACCGTCGACTCCCTCTTCCAATTCAATGAAGAGACCGTAATTGGTCAAGTTGCGCACTATACCAGTGTGTTTTGAATCCAAGGGATATTTCTCTTCGATATTGTCCCATGGATCTGGAGTGATCTGCTTTAGGCCGAGGGAGAGTTTGTGCTCCTCCTTGTCTATATCCAATATCATCGCTTCAACCTCGTCTCCTACAGATAAGAAATCGGATGGATTTCTCAAGTGTTGAGACCAAGACATTTCTGAAACGTGAATTAATCCTTCTATTCCGGGTTGAACCTCAATGAATGCACCGTAATCGGCAACAGTAACAACTTTACCTTTTACTCTGTCATCCACTTTGATCTCAGCACTCATGTTCTCCCACGGATGTGGAGTGAGTTGCTTCATGCCCAAAGAAATTCTCTTTTTATCATCATCGAATTCCAGTACAACCACTTTAATCTTCTGGTCGAGTTCTAACACATCCTCAGGATGATTGATTCTGCCCCATGAGATATCGGTGATGTGCAGAAGACCGTCCAAACCTCCGAGGTCAACAAATACACCAAAAGAAGTCATGTTCTTGACTGTACCTTCCAGTATTTGTCCCACCTCCATTTTGGAGATCATCTCCATTTTTTGAGCTTCTATATCGTCTTCGATCAACGCT
>JAHEKB010000077.1 GCA_024638525.1 Bacteroidota bacterium | reverse complement strand
AGGGTTATTTCTATAGCAGATAAGGAGATTCAATTCTTTGATGAGCTCAAATCCGCACTGGATGAGCATAAGAAAGAAGAAGTAGACATGGTGGTAGAGCGGGATGGAGCAGCGGTCAGTATGCGCGTTCTTGTAGACTCCAACGGTACCATTGGTTTTAGACCTACAGATGAACTGGAATACCTCAATGAGAAGGATACGTTGAAGTACAGCTTCTTTGCTTCTTTTCCTGAAGGAACCAAAAGAGGTGTGGAGACACTGGGTGTGCAGATTAAGGCATTTGGCCAGATGTTCAGCGGTAAAATAGATCCGACTAAATCTGTGATGGGTCCTATTCAGATGACCAAACTCTTTGGTGCGGTTTGGAATTGGGAGCGTTTTTGGCAAATCACTGGTTTGTTGTCCCTGATCCTGGCCTTCATGAATCTATTGCCTATTCCGGCACTGGATGGCGGCCATGTGTTTTTCTTGCTCATTGAAATGGCCATAGGAAGACCGCTTCCGGACAAATTCATGTATGCCATGCAGATTGTCGGTATGATTATACTCTTCAGTTTAATGGCATTCATCTTTGGTGTAGACATACTCAGCTTTTTCCGATAATGGAGAACTATTTTGATTTCTTTGGATTGGAACTATCCTTTGAGATTGATATCGATTCCTTAAAGGCGCAATACTTAAAAAATTCAAAAGAGTATCATCCGGACTTTTATTTGTCAGATGAACAAAAGCACGAGCAAGCCCTTGCCTTGACCAGTTTGAACAACAAGGCCTATAAGACCTTGAGCAAGGACAGATCTCGCTGCAAACACCTGTTGGAGTTGAAAGGGATGCTGGACGAAAAGGCCAGCTTGCCGCCAGATTTCCTCATGGAAATGATGGAATGGAATGAGCGTATCATGGAAGCCAAAATGGGAGAGGAGGACAAAAAGAAGGTATTGGCAGACTTATTAAAACTAGAAGCGGAATTCATTCAAGATCTCCAACAGGCTCAAAAGCGCTATGATACTGGAGATAAAGGTGCGCTTGAAAAGGTAAAGGATGCCTTCTTAAAGATGCGTACCATGGATAGACTCAAAGAACAGCTTTGAGTTTTATTAAAATGATTGATAAAATCTTTGGCAGAAAGTTATTTTTGCCATCCAATTCTACATCCACCACAGCCTAAATCCAGGTGGATGATGTATGCCCAGGTGGCGGAATTGGTAGACGCGTTGGTCTCAAACACCAATGTCTTCGGACGTGCCGGTTCGAGCCCGGCCCTGGGTACTAAAATGTCCTGTTGGCTCTTGCCAGCGGGACATTTTTATTTGGTTGGGCGAGGTGTTTATGCACCGCAGATCCTGTGTTATCTGAAGTTTTAACGAAGATTGATGGCGCAAGGACAAGCCCGCTTTGTTCGTATGACTGCCTTCAGCTATAATAGAAAGGCCTAAACAACTTTCGCTGTTCAGGCCCTGCGTTCGACATTACAAAAAAAAATCTATTTCGACTAATCCTTAATTTTCAAAGGAGAGTAAGGCAAATACTCTACTTCTGAAAAAAACAGAATAAAGTAGCTTTTGTTCGCCCTCTGTAGAAATAGTCGACCTTGTACCAAAAACCTTACATCAAAGCACAAAAAAAAGCCCTGCATTTGCAGGGCTTTATATCTAAGGGGTCTGATTAATCTACTTTTTTAGCTGCTTTTTTTGCAGGGGTTTTCTTAGCTGCCGGTTTTTTCGCAGCCGCTTTCTTAGCAGCGGGCTTTTTTGCCGCCGGTTTTTTAGCTGGTGCTTTTTTTGCGGTTGGCTTCTTGGCTGCAGGCTTTTTAGCTTCAACTTTCGTTTCTACTTTTTCTTGAACTACAGCTTCCACTTTTTCCGCTTTTGGAGCCTTCTCCTTTTTAACTGGAGCTTTCTTTTGTTGCTTTAATTCCTGAACAACTTCAGTTACGGTTCCAATAACATGTCCCGACTCCTCTTTATTAGCAGAGGCCTTAGTGACCTTGCTTTTTAAACGCTTGATAGTAGCAACTCGCTCTTTTGCTACCGTCTTGTTTTTTCTTCCTTTTCGTTCTAACCTTGTAACTGCCATTGCTAAAAATTTTTGCAAAAGTAAACTTTTAGGACACAAATGGAAGCAATGCATGCAAATTGTATATGATCAAAAAACACTTAGAAGAAAAGCTGCCCGAATTCCTTTATAATTTCGATACCAATGCTCCATTTACGCACTGTATTATGTGCAATGAGGACTTGAACAGTAAGGAGGCTTACGCCATTGAAAAAGTCTTTAAACAACACAAAGGAATAGCCAAACCAGAGATCGTATATGAGTATGCCATTTGCATGGACTGCGCTTCAGGAGTACAAGATGAGATATCCGAGGAAAGCATGGAAAGCTTAAAGAATCTTTATGAAGAGTACAGCTTAAATATGCTCATGAAACTCGAGTATTTGCACGAGACGGAAAAGTATAATATTGAAAGCTGGACGGAAAGATGCTCCTTCACAGGTAAAGAACTGCGAAACTGCTCTGAATATTCTGTTTCAGCCATTATTGAAGGCGGTAAAATGGTTTACGAACACGCTCCGCTTGCGGTAAGTGATGAATTCATGGAATTGGTGCAGGAGCAGATGTCTAAAAAGACCCGCGACTACTTTGATGGCTTTAAGGACAATTTCTTTGACCTGCCCCCAGAGATAAAAAATCTTATCAATGGACCTACTGTGGGGATTATTTAAACCTTTAGACACTTACAAAAAAAAAGGGGCTCTTCTTTCGAAGGCCCCTTTTTATAGTTTTCGTAAGCTTATTCAGTAATGGTGATCTTCTTAGCAGTGCTAGCGTTTCCAGCTTTAATGCTGTAAAGATAGATTCCTGCATTTAGATCGGTGATATCAAGATCAAACTGGTGGTCGCCTGCGACGTAATAGCCGTTGGCTACTTCTTTTACTTTATTGCCCAATAGGTCGTAAAGTGCGATCTCAATGTTATCCGCATTGATCAAATTGAAGTCCATTTTGAGGGTCTGAGACTTGCTTATAGGATTTGGATAAACCGCAACCTGAATATTATCGTTCAAATCTTCTACACTCAATTCAGCTGTGTTGATGTGAATTTGATAGGAGAAATATCTGTCTGTGAAATAGGCATTTCCAGGAATGCTGTTTTCCCAGCCATTCAAGTCTCCACCGTAGCGAAGTTCACTTGGGGTCCAGAATGAATTATTCCAATGGTCGTCCTGACGCACTTCTTGCCCTTCATTCAAAAACATGGAGTGACCGAAGTAGTTCAAACGCTTGCTGGGCACCACACTTGGATCTCGAGATTCCATAGTATCACCGAATTCATAGGGCAGGGCCGTTTTGAATGTGATACCGAAGCCACATACTCTGGCACCATTATCCGCAGGATCACCCGAAACATCTACTCCCCCTCCTGGGATCTCCACGATCATACCTCTAGAGAACCAACCATCTGTACTGGGAATTGGTGTAGAATCTGATTTGGTTAAAGGCATTTTAATTTCATATGCACTTGTTGGACTGGACAAAAGAGCAGGGCTAAAAGTTGTTGGTTTAGCGAAGATTTCACCTGTGGTTATAGAACCATAGGAAAGATCATCTGCAGTAAAGAACTGGAAAATCAGTGTATCAACCACCTCAACCATACCAGCACCGAAGTCAAATGAATCTAAGTAACGAACGTACAAATATGGAAAAAAGACAGAATCTACATTGTATGAATTCCATCTTGCCAAGCGTATCCCGTCATCGTAAAGCTCAAAGTTTACATCGGTTGGATCAAAGACTGCTCCTACAGAATGCCATGGGTAGAAATAGGTTGATCCCCCACCTGCTGGATCTGGAACCCACTGTACAGTAGAATCTTGAAATAAGAAGCTCACAAATCTAGAAAGTGGCGACAAAGTATTTACCGCGCTGATGGGATCTTTCCAATTGGAGTAAGCTTGCTTATTTAAAGCATTGTCCACTTCTGGTTGAGGAACTTCCCCAACGCTGTTGTATCTAGGCTCGTCTACCTTGATCTCTTCGCCTTGAGCGAATGCAGAACCTGCAAAAAATGCAGCAAGTATAAATGCCATAGAAAGTCTTAGTAATTTCATTTTCATTCGATGTGTTTTAAAATTTTGCCAAAAATAATTGATAATTCAAATTTACCTAAAGTAGATGAACAATAATGTCAGCCAATAGTAAGCAATATTACACAATGTCGCCATCCATTGGTCTGATTAGGATTTCTTCTACTATGGTTGAGTCCTGTAATTGATAAGCGGACCAAATCAGTTGAGCAACGGATTTTGGGTCAATAAATCGCTCTGGGGGTAAGTCTGTTCCTTCCCATGAAGAGGTGAGCGTAGCCCCTGGTAGAACTGCCGTGACACTTACTTTGTGTTCTTTCATTTCTTCTCTCAACACCTTGGTCAAACCCAATTGCGCATACTTTGATATACAATAAGATCCCCCATTGACGTAGGGCATGATGCTAGCCGTACTGCATATATTGAATATATAGGCTCGTTCAGCGGCCTTCACCAAAGGAAGTAAGACCCTGGTCAAATGATAGGTGCTAGCCACATTGGTGTTCATTTGAATCTCAAAAACACCATCATCTTCAGAACCTATTTGTCCGGGGATATATGTGCCAACATTATTTATCAGGCAATCAATGTGTTCACACTTTTGTTTAATCCAAGCTCCAAAACGCTTGATTTCTTCCTTTTCGCTCATATCTGCCTGAAAGATTTCAAGGCCATCTCTATCTGCTTCTACAGCCTTGCGCGCCGAAGTGTATACCACAAATCCCTCGTCGAGAAAACGGTCTACCAATGCCCGACCAATACCACGTGTTCCTCCGCTGATCACAGCAATTTTTTGTTTTTCCATCTGCGAGCAAAGATAGAAGGCTGAACAGAGTTTCCACAAATTTTGGCAATGTCTTGAGGGTTAAGGCCTAAGCCATATATTTACGGCCTCAATGAAGCCCTTTGCTCATTTCGGAAGATATCTCATGTTTTTGAAAGGCATGTTTGCCAAGCCTGAGAAGCTAGGAGTATACGTAGATCGAACCTTGGTTGAAATGAACAATATAGGCGTGGGTTCACTAACCATTGTTGCGATCATTGCTCTCTTTCAGGGGGCGGTGACTACTCTGCAGATTGCCTATCAGCTGATTTCACCTTTGATTGCCAAACCCGTAATCGGTTCAATAGTCAGTGATTCTTCCATGTTGGAATTAGCGCCTACCATTACCTGTTTGGTTCTGGCTGGTAAGGTTGGATCTCACATCGCATCTGAAATTGGGACCATGAGGGTCAGCGAACAGATTGATGCTTTAGAAGTTATGGGAATCAACTCCAGTGGATTTCTGGCCCTTCCAAAAATAGTGGCAGGTTTAATCATGATACCCGTACTAGTCATAGTTTCCATTTTTCTGAGTAATACAGGGGGAATCATTGCAGGACAAGCTGCTGGAATACTCACTCCCCAAGAATACCTCCAAGGAGCTCGAGAGTCATTTATCGTTTTCAATTTGACCTTTGCATTGATCAAGTCATTCACTTATGCATTCATCATTACTTCTGTTTCTTGCTATCAGGGATACTACACCAGCGGAGGTGCATTGGAAGTGGGATACAGCAGTACTCAAGCTGTAGTATACAGCGCAGTTGCCATATTATTCAGTGATTACCTCCTAGCCCAAATGCTCTTGTGATAGAATTGAACGACATAAGAAAAAGCTTTGAGGACAAGGAAGTACTCAAGGGAATCAGCACAAAGTTTGAGCCGGGTAGAATCAATTTGATCATTGGTGCCAGCGGGAGCGGTAAAAGTGTGCTGATGAAATGCATGGTTGGTCTTTTGAAACCAACAGAAGGCCATATCATTTATGACGGTAGAGATTTTACTGCCTTGGATCACAAGCAACTGAGAGAAGTGAGAAGAGAAATAGGCATGCTTTTTCAAGGAACTGCCCTTTTCGATTCGCTCACTGTTGAGGAAAATATTGGTTTTCCGCTGAAAATGTTCAGTGGAATGTCGGAGGCAGAGCGCAAAGATCGTGTGAATTTTTGCCTGGAACAGGTGAATTTAGAAGGTATAAACAATAAGTTTCCGGCAGAGATCAGCGGAGGAATGAAGAAAAGGGTCGGTATTGCAAGAGCTATATCCCTGGATATTAAATACCTTTTTTGCGATGAGCCCAATTCGGGCTTGGATCCCGTTACTTCTAGGGTGATAGATGAACTGATTAAGGGAATTACAGAAGAATTCAACATGACTACCATTATAAATACGCACGATATGAAAACGGTCTTTGACATCGGAGATCAGGTCATCTTTATTTATGACGGATACAAAGAGTGGGAAGGCAATGCTTCGCTGGTAAAGGGAAATTCCAATGAGAGATTGAACGATTTTATTAATGCATCATATATCACCTAAATGAAAAAAGTCTTTAGCATATTTTTGGTTATGGCCCTAATGGCCTTCAGTTCAGGTAGTCATGAAGAAGGCATATTCCCTTTGAGTGAGCTTTCAAAATTGGACTTGAAGAAGGCGGGCTTAAAAATTGAACCTTCAGAGATTTATAATGAAGAGGGAAACAGCTTAGTGAATGCCTTGGTGAGACTTGGTGGTTGTACGGGTTCCTTCATTTCTGAAAAGGGCTTGATCATCACCAACCATCACTGTGTCTATGGCACCGTAGCCTCTTTGAGCACTCCCGAAAACAATTATTTGGAGAACGGCTTTTACGCAGACAGTTACGACAAAGAACTGAAGACGAGCTTGCCGTGCAAGATCACGCTTTCTTTTGAAGATGTTTCAGCCAAAATGCTTGAGGGCATTGATGAATTGACCGCACTGGAAAAGAAAGCGAAGATTAGGGATAATCGGAAAAGCATACTGGAAGAAGAACAGAAACTGCATCCCAATCTGGTTATTGAAGTTTCTGAGATGCTCGTAGGCAAAGTTTATACACTCTTTAGGTATAAAGAGCTCAAAGATGTGAGAATAGTCTATGTGCCTCCTAAAAATATTGGCAAATTCGGCGGGGAAACCGACAATTGGGAATGGCCGCGACACAATGGTGATTTCTCCATTGTAAGAGCCTATGAAAACGGAGCTCCTTATCAGCCGGAAAGGCATTTGGAGGTAAGTACAAATGGAACGCGAGAAGGCGATTTTACGTTTATTTTGGGGTACCCTGGCAGGACTTACAGAAACCAACCAGCGGAATTTTTGGAATATCAGAACAATTACATTTTACCCATCATAGCAGATTGGTTTGACTACCGAATCAATGCCATTGAAGAATTTGCCGGCGATGACGTAGCCAAAAAACTCAAATACAGCGGGACACTTGCTAGCCTCAATAATGTGAGCAAGAACTTCAAAGGGAAAATGCAAGGCTTGCGCAGAACAGATGTAATTGAAAAAACCTATGAAGGCCAGGATTTACTCAAAGAATTTGCTGAACAAAATCCGGTATTCAGTGAATATGTTCCGCTATTTGATAAATCTGAAAAACTGCATAAGAGGAAATTTGAATTGATCACAGACAATCTATACCTCAGTCAATTGTATCGGACCTCAAATGTATTTTCAGCGGCTTTCAATATAGTAGAGGCTCGCAGGGCTTTACAAACTCAAAGTAAAAAGGAGTTTCTTGCTGCTGTAGAAGCGGAGCCAGAGGCTGACAAAAAGAAATACAATGGGCTGTTTGGACTCAAAGATGCAGTGAGTTTGGATCTCGAATTGTTCACTGAGTTAATATACCGAATTGCTCAAACCAAACTTCCTGAGCTCAAGCAAGTGTTGGGCCCTGAATTGGTGGGGAGAAGCAAAGCAGAGGTCGAAGTTTATATGAACAAACTGTATAAGAAATCAAGACTTGTTGATACAGAGCGTTCCAAAGCGCTATACGATCGAAATCCCTATCGCTTTGTAAAGGCCAAAGATCCGATTGTTGATCTATTGAATCGCGTTCAACCCGTTTATTTAATGTATCAAATGGAATTGCAACAGATCAATGCAGAGATCGATGAGATAATACCAAAGTTCAACGATCTTGAAATGGCTAGGAACAGCGGAGAATTTATTCCGGATGCCAATAGCACTCTGAGATTTACCTATGGTTATGTCAAAGGCTATGAACCCGAAGACGCCAAGGTGTATAGCCCATTTACCACCATCAGTGGAATAGTGGAAAAGGCTGTTGGTTCTGCCAATCCCGATTATTTCTTACAAGATGAAATCATAGAGAAATTAAAAAAGATTGAACCGGCGGATGTATTGAAGAATCCAAAGAACGGTTCAGTAGTGGTTTGCTTTTTATACAATATGGATACCACTGGAGGCAATAGCGGAAGCCCAATTATGGACGCCTATGGCAGATTGGTTGGGGTAAACTTTGATCGTTCCTATACAGCCACTATTAACGATTACGCTTGGAATGAATCCTACAGTAGATCTATTGGGGTCGACATTCGCTATGTACTCTACATTATGAAATACTTTGGAGAGGCAGATGAAGTCTTGGACGAAATGGGAGTGAAGCTTTAAGCCCTTAGGTATTCAGTCTATACCCCCTAAGAAACTCGACTATCGCCATTTTTCTTTTCCCTTGCAGTTGCACTTGGTCTAGATATATCAGACCGTCAAGGCAGCTTATTCGCAGGTAATTTTGACCATCGCTTTCTATGCTTCCGGCTTTTCCAACTTCGGTAGAGTGCTTATAATGGATGCCATATATCTTTAGCGTTTTACCGTCGAGCAAGGTGCGAGCAACCGGGTAGGGACTCAGTCCTCTGACAAAATTGTTGATTTCTACAGCCGAGGTTTCAAAATTGATGAAGCAATCCGAAGGGAATATTTTTGGGGCTGATTTA
>JAHEKB010000296.1 GCA_024638525.1 Bacteroidota bacterium | reverse complement strand
AGATTCGTGAATCCATTTTCTGCATGAGTGCTGTGATATAAATACAGGCTGCGGTCAGACATAAAGTGTTCTAAGAAACCTCCCTCTAGTAAAGAAACCTCTTCTAAGCGACAGGCCTCTTCCCAAGAATACTCCAACGCTTTAGCTCTATCAAATGATCTAACGGGAAAGGGCAAGAACTTCTGAAACAAATCAGGTACCACAAGCCAAGAGGTAACAGGGCTTAAAAAATCCTTGCTTAAAATCTGGTGGATCTTATCTGCTTTATAATTGATGTCTTCAGCAACAAGTCTTTTGTAGGTAGCAACCCCTAAGGTTCCTCCTGAAACCGTGCTATACGCATAAATGGCCGAATCCAGCGCGGGATTTGATTCATTGAGTTTGGCCAAGACTTGAGCCGTCCAATAAGAGCTTCTAACACCACCCCCTTGTGCAGCCAGCATCACAACCGGGACGGTATCATAGATTTGTGCCTGCTGTTCGTACCATTGGAGAAAATGCGATTCAATATCCATTCTTGATTCCGAAGCAGATTCTAAACTTCTGATTTCGTGATTATTGTTAAAAAAGCTAAATGCCACCAACATCAGAACTATGGTAAAACCAAAGGGATAGCGGTAATGCTTTTCAGCGAAGGCAATGAAACTACCAATCACTAACCAGGCTCCTAAGGCAAAAAGCACAATTGCCGTTGAACCGATGGATTGCGGGAAATCCACTGGCTGAAAAAGGATCAGGGCAAAGACAAGGAGAATACAAAACAACCTGAATAGGATCCACCTGCCTTGCTTGGCCCATATAAAGGCCGCTGGGTAGGCTTCATTCTTGATAAGTATGTATTCGGGAATTATAAGCCTATGAAAGGCTTTGATGGAGTGCAAATAGACCACTAGATCTTTTCTTAAATGGAAGAAAATGTACAACCATATTCCCAAACATAAGAAGAGATAAACCAAGGGGTTGCTCCATCCTGTTGCCTTAAATATTCCATAGGCGAGTATGAAAGACGGAATTACTCCAAAGACTCTCGGAACCAATACTTGAGCTCTCAGAGCGTACTTTTTGTGAAATTGAGCAAAATCGTAAGTACTGAAATGAATTTGAACCCGCGATGACCGCCAACTTTGCCAACTCCACCATGCTACAGCAATAAAGCTGGCCCAACTGTGTTGCCTTATCAGACCTTCTTCGCTCAAACTCAAAGTCCTGAGAATGTCCGTGCCTTGTTCAAAAACGACCAGTGCAAAAAAACCAATGAGCTGAAACAGCAAAATAATCCAGCAAGAACGGATCACCATATAGAAATTAAAGAGCTGCTTTAGCATTTCATTAAGTTAGTGATATTTGAGCTAAATTCCTAATAATCACCACTATATGACTATCAATTGACGCATTAATAGAACTTGCTGATGTCCTTGGCAAATTTACTCTTCAACCAATTGGGAGATTTAAACAAACTACTGTTCAAAAAGACCTTGAATTCAGGAGTATCTGACTCACTTAATGCTTGGGTATAACTGAGTCCAAAATAAGTTCGTTTATAATGAGCTGCTATACTAGCGGTAATTTCATCCCTCATTTCCTCTAATCTGTATTGTGCCGCCACGTTCACGTGTTTGGTGAATAGTTCAACTCCGGCTTGGGCTAGAAATCCATTCTCTTGGTATACCCCAATAAAGGATGGAAAGAAGGTGTAGTTTTGCGCCAGTTTAACAAAACCTCCTACACTTAGATTCATCTGAAGTGGAAGATTTCGATCTTCACCATTTATTAAGCTAACATCTGGACTGAATGCATTATTCAAAGATAGAGCCATCAGCAAATTATTATAGTTGATGCTCGCACCAATGTCTATATTCATATAGCTCAATTCACCAGTCAATTGGCTGAGAGACGAAAATTCCCTGCGTTGACCATCCAAATCTGTAAAGGCAAAGAGAACAGAGTCCCCATCTGTTTTGAGACTAGACCTGGTATGAAACTCTACCGAACCTCCGTATCTAAAACTAAAATCTTTATTCTTTTTACTGGTTCTACCGTAGGTTAAATTGAACATATTGTCACTCACATATTCATTGCTCCTGCGTTGGACGCCCAACATATAGTTTCCCAATTTAAAGGGCATTCGACCTTCGAGCATCAAAGTGTAATTGTTCAGATCAGTATTGCTCAATACCCTAAACACATCCTCCTTGAGACCAGCTAAGGCGGGGTTAACATTAGCAGGTTGTCTCCAATCACTGCTGCTTCTCAATTCAAGATCCTGAGCCTTGACCGCTAATGCGGAGATCAAAAAACTCAATACA
>JAHEKB010000295.1 GCA_024638525.1 Bacteroidota bacterium | reverse complement strand
GTCCATCATATGGACTTTCATTTGAATATATTTCATAATATTCTGCACCACGAAGGCACTGTAAGTCCGGTAGAAAGACTGGAAGAAGGCATGATAGAACGGGCCATGTCTACCATAGGTGGAGTAATGGTAGGAGTACTTTCCAAGTATTTTAGAAAGGGAAAGAATTCGGGCTTTAGAATCCCAGACGATCTTAAAGACCATTGGTCTTTAGAAAAATAGAAATGAACAGCGAGTACAGGGCATCCATTGTCAGTTATTACGACAAAACCAGACTAGATTATAGATGGCTTTGGTTGAACCGCAAGAACCGTTCGGTGCATTTTGGTTTTTACGATGAAGGAGTAAGCAAACACAGCCAAGCACTGGAAAATTTAAACAGGGTAATGGCCCAAAAGGCCAATATCAAGAGGGGTGATCAAATTTTAGATGCAGGTTGTGGTCAGGGAGGAAGTGCCCTATGGCTCAGTGAGCAATATGGGGTAAATGTAGATGGAATAACCCTGGTTCCACATCAAGTAAAAATTGCCAGGAAAACTAGCGAAAAGCGCAAGTTGAGCAATCTTACGAGCTTTAGCGTTCAAGACTATTGCAATACAAATTATGCCGACGAAAGTTTCGATGTGATTTGGGCCTGCGAAAGCATGTGTCATGCAGAACACAAACGGTCATTCTATAAAGAAGCATATAGATTATTAAAAAAAGGAGGCCAATTGATTGCAGCCGACTATATACGCAGTGCCCGTCCGCTTGAAAATTCTGAAGAAGCCTTGCTCCATGACTGGTTAGATGGTTGGTCTATAAAGGACTTGGATACTAAAAATGAGCATTTTGAGCATATGCAGGCGGTTGGTTTTGTTGATCAAAGGGTGGAAGATGTTACTGCTAACACTAGGCCTTCGCTTCAGCATTTGCATTCCATGTCTAGCAAACTTTGGAAGTTTGGCAAAGTCTTAAAGGGCATTGGACTCAGAAATGATGTAAATCACGGCAATCAAATTGGATCCATTAAACAGTACGAAGCCCTAGAACAAAAACTCTGGTACTATGGAATAATATCAGCGCAGAAAAAATGAGCCAAGCAGAGCATCATAAGGTTCCCGAGGGATACATAAACGTCAAGCGATTAATTAAAAATCAAAGGCACGATGTATTGCTGGCCCAAAGAGTAGAAGACGGAAAGGAAGTGGTCTTAAAGAGCTCCAGATCTAATTCTTCTCATATGCGAGAAGCATCAAAACTCGGCCATGAATATGATATACTCAAAGATTTAGACCATCCTGGGGTTCCCAAGGTTTATGATGTTGTGCACCAAGGCGATACCATTACCTTGGTTCAGGAATATTTTGGTGGTCCCAACTTAAGTGAGGTCCTTTTTAAAGAGAAGTTAGAGCAGCATAAAATCTTTGAACTTGCTATTCAAGTGGCTGAAATTCTGAGCTATTTACATGAACAGGGCATCATTCACAAAGACTTAAACTCGAGCAATATTATTTTAAATGAAGATGGCAAAGCCAAGCTTATAGATTTTGGGATTTCCACCAATCTTCATTTTGAGCAAACCGAATCTGTGCTCTTAGATCACATTGAAGGGACCCTGACCTACATTGCACCTGAGCAAACCGGCAGAACGGCTTATTCTGTTACACAGAGCTGCGATTTATACTCTTTTGGCATCTTGCTATATGAACTCTTTACGGCTAAAGTGCCCTTTGATTCAGCAGACCCATTAGAAATCATCCATTTTCATTTATCCAGGAAGCCCATTCCTCTAAATAAGATTTTGCCAGAGGTTCCGGCTGGCCTGCAAATGGTCTTGGATAAACTCTTAGAAAAGAATCCAGACGATCGCTATCAGAGTGCTCGCGGCCTCTATCACGACCTTCAGCATTTACTGCTCATAAAAGAAGGTAAAATGAAGGCTGCAGATCTGCGCTTAGGGCTAGAAGATAAAATTGATCATTACCGTCAAACGCAAAAGCTCTACGGTAGGGATAAAGAATTGGAAATGCTGCTTGGGCACTACAAAAGATTAGACCAACTCAAATCCATGATGGTTTTGGTTGCTGGTTATTCTGGGGTGGGAAAATCTGCGCTCATAGACCATGTTAAATATCCCATTATTCAAGATCACGGCATATTCATTAGTGGTAAATACGATCAGCTCAAACGCAACATACCTTATTATGCATTTATAGAGGCATTTCAGCAATTGATTAAAACTTTATTGTCAGAAACCGATGATAAGATTGACTACTGGAGAAAAAGGATATCATTTGCTTTAGGCGACAGCGGGGCATTGATCCGCGAAGTCT
>JAHEKB010000294.1 GCA_024638525.1 Bacteroidota bacterium | reverse complement strand
TTGGAAGAAATACGCAGGCCCAATGGTATTTGTTTCCCTTTTTATTCTGTTTCACATTCAGGAACTCAAGCAAATGCAGTTTCACGCTTATTATATGATGCCCTATGTTCTTATTTCAAGTTTTCTAATCGCTTTAGCCGTTAAAGCCCTAAAAGATACGCCTTGGTCATATTTCTTAGTGGGTCTGTTGTTGTTAACACAGATTTTTCACACCATCAATAAAATCAACCCCAGATACAGTAATGAGGCGAGCGGACTTCCAGCTGAATTCTTGAATGCTCAGAGCATGAATCAATTGCAAACAGCTGTTCAAGGCTCACATAAGGCTGTTGTTGGCCCAGACCCTACAGGTTGCGTATACTTCTATTTTTTAAACTGTAAGGGATGGAACGCATTTGACATGGGACAACTCGAAGAAAAGGATGACATTGAAGCTGCTTTCCATAAGAAATTAATCAATACTATGGTAGTAAAGGATCTAGACGAGCAAAGACTGCTTTATTATCGAGATCAATTCACCGAAATTAAAGAAGTAGGCAGTTTTACAATATTGAGGCGCTGATCACTCCAATAGCCTTCTCAGGATTTTGCCCACATTTGATTTTGGAAGTTCATCCCTGAAAACGACATGTTTAGGAACTTTATAGGCTGCAAGCAGCTCTCTGCAATGCTCTTTAACTTCTTCTTCTGTGAGCGAATCATCTTTCTTTACAATAAAGGCTTTAGGTGCCTCTGTTGACCGTTCATCGGGTACACCGCAAACTCCAACTTCCAATACCTTGGGATGTCCAGAAATAATAGCTTCCACTTCAGAAGGAAAGACATTAAATCCAGAGACAATGATCATTTCTTTCTTTCTATCCACGATCTTAAAGAAACCGTCTTCATCCATAACACCAATATCACCGGTCAAGAAATAATCTCCCTTAAACGCCCCCTTGCTTGCTTCTTCATTGTTCCAGTATCCTTTAAAAACCTGAGGACCCTTGATGGCTATTTCACCTCTCTCGCCCTGTTCTACTTCATTTCCACTATCATCCAATATTTTGATCTCTGTGCTTGGGATGGGCAATCCAATGCTTCCCATTCTGTGAGTTCCATTCACCGGATTAATGGTTGCAGCTGGAGAGGTTTCAGACAATCCATAGGCTTCCAGTAATGGGCTATCTGTCAATTCTTGCCATCGTTTAGCAACAGAATCCTGAAGCGCCATGCCTCCCCCTAATGAGATTTTGAGTTTGCTAAAATCTACTTCGGCGAATGCTTCTTGATTCAACATACCATTGAATAGGGTATTGACTCCCGTGATCAATGAAAAAGGATTCTTCTTCATGTCTTTAATGAACGCTTTCATATCTCTGGGGTTGGTGATCAAGACATTTCTTGCTCCATAATTGAAAAAAGTGATGCAGTTTGCCGTCAAAGCAAAAATGTGATAAAGTGGTAATGCGGTGATTACTACCTCTTTGCCATCCTCAAATAAACCATCTAACCAAGCGTCAATCTGAGAGAGGTTGCCACAGATATTGCCCTGCGATAGGATAGCCCCCTTAGAAAGTCCAGTTGTACCGCCTGTATACTGTAAGAAAGCAATGTCATTGTGATTCAATTCGATGTGTTCAGGGCTTTTTCCTTTGCCTGCAGCTAAACATGCTTTAAATGACTTTGCTGTTGGCAGCTTGAAAGCTGGCACCATTTTCTTTACCCGTTTAACGACGAAATTTACAATTCCACCCTTAAGGCCACCTAGCAAATCACCTATACGAGTGGTAAAAACATACTCAATATCCGTTTGATCGAGAATCTCCTCTAAATGGTAGGCAAAATTCTCCAAAATTAGAATGGCCCTTACACCTGCATCCTTAAATTGATGCTGCATTTCATGAGGAGTATACAAGGGGTTGGTATTGACTAAAGTGAGACCCGCCTTCATAGCACCAAACATGGCTACGGGAAACTGCAGCAAATTGGGCGTTTGAATGGCAAATCGGTCTCCCTTCTTGAGGTCCGTATTATTCTGCAGGTACCACGCAAAGGCATTGACTTTTGCATTTAGCTCATTGAAAGACATTTGTACGTCCATATTCTGAAAGGCTATTTTGTCTCCAAAACGCGCTACAGAATCGTCAAATACATGATTTAATGATTTGTATTTATTGGGGTCTATGACCTTTGGAACATTGCTTGGATAACTGTTGTACCAGGGAAAGAAATCTGACATTGTGCTAAGATAGTATAATATGGTATATACCTTAATCAATAAGTGATCAAATCAATAAATTTTTTGAACTGATAAGGACTTGAACCGAGATCTTTAAAGC
>JAHEKB010000076.1 GCA_024638525.1 Bacteroidota bacterium | reverse complement strand
ACCAAAGCCTTGCCCTTTGCTGCCCAAAGGTCAGCCGCTGCGTGTTTAACAGCATCACCTGCCAATTCCATTCCACCCTCTGAAAGTCTGGACCCAGAGCCCGCCAATGAGGCTAATTCATTATACAATCTGATCAGGTGTAAACCGGTATTTGATGCCTTCATAGGAACGCGTACATCGGCATTGGCACCTGTCATTGACATCAGAGACTCAAACTGAATATGCTTTGACATCTTACCATCTTTAGGCACTCTGTTCTGACCATAATCCGCGCTAAAACGCACAGGACTGATCCAGCTACCTAAGAAATCCGCACCAAAACTCACGATGACATCGGCCTTGGCAAAATGGTATGTAGGTATGACCTTTTTACCGTATGATTTCTCATTGGCTCTCAGTATACCTGAATAGCTGCTGGATTCGTATGAAAATTGTTCGGTATTGGTATAAACCGAACTGAAATTTTCAATGGCTTTTTTCAAAACCAAGCTGGTATTCGTTCTGCTTACTAGAGCAATTTTCTTACCGGCAGCCTTAACTTCCTTTAATGCTTTGACGATGGCCTTATCGCTATCTTCCCAATTGCTATCTCCTTCTTTGGTCATGGGACCCTTTAGACGATTGGTGTCGTATAATGAAAGAATACTCGCATGAGCTAAACCATCTAATCCTCCTCCGTAGAAGCTCGCTTCTTTATTGGGTTCGAATTTAATTGGCCTGCCTTCGCGCACCTTCACCAAGATTGGGAAGCCTTCGTAATCGCTTACAGAACTGCTGGCATAATAGAGTGGCATACCAGGGGTTACATTCTCGGGCTGCACCACATATGGCATAGCATATTTGACCGGCGTCTTGTTGCAAGCGGCCAAGGCAACAGCTGAGATGCTAAAGCCAAAGTATTTTAAAAAGTCCCTTCGATTTGCTCGATGCTCGTCATTATTAGAGAATACTTTGTCTAGCGGTAGCCCGTCATAGAACTCCTTATTGCTGTTCTCTACAAATTCCGAGGACTGTTCTAGCTCCTCGAATCCTTTCCAATAATTATTTGAAGATGTCATTCGGTTTGTTTCCTATTAATAATGGCACTTACTACATTCCAATCCACCGTTCTCGGCAACTGTCATATAATCCTTACCTTCAACTTTCATTCTCTTGTGTACTTCCTCGTAGTAGTCATTATTCTCGGCATCTATGCCTCTTTCTCTGTGGCAGTTGATACACCAACCCATGGTCAATTCTGAATGCTGTGCTACTACCTCCATGGTTTCTATCGGACCATGGCATGTCTGGCATTCAACACCACCTACTTTCACGTGCTGTGAGTGATTGAAGTATGCCAAATCGGGTAAGTTGTGGATTCTAACCCACTTGATCGGTTTCTGCTCATAACCCGCTATGTATTCCATATTCTCACCGTCAAAACCAATGGCGTCATATATCTTCTGAATATCAGGAGAGATCTTGCCATTGTACTTTTCTTTGGCCTGAACATATCTATGGCAATTCATACAGGTATTTAATGAAGGTATACTGGCAGACTTGCTCTTTTCTGCAATGCTGTGACAGTATTTACAATCAATTTCATATTGACCAGCATGTAATTCGTGAGAGTAGTTAATGGGTTGCGTTGGTGCATAGCCCTGTTGTACTCCTACTTCATCCATCCCATACTTATAGCCGAAGCCAAATAGAATAAGGACAATACCTGTCCCAATGGCCAAGGTTGCCACAGTGGGGTTCCACTTGGAAGTAATAGGTTTAACCACCCTTTGATAGAATGGCAGTTTGGGTTCTTCATCGGCGTCCTGCGCAGATAGCGCTTTTAGGTTCTTTTGAATACCCCAAAGAAGTCCGGTGATCAAGACCAATACGACACCTACAATAATCAGTGCCAGCAAGGTCGAATCAGAATAAAATGATGACATATTGTTTGAGTAAGAGTAGCTACTTAATGCTGTTAGAATAATGGTAATTAGTATCTTGATTTTTGGTTTCTGCATACACTCGGTGTGCGGGTGCAAATATAGACGACTTCTAAAATGAGCTTAATCGTAAATATTCACAATTTACCCAATTTAGAAATCGTCTAAATAGTTGGAATAAAAGAGTTTTAAATTGCTGATATTCAATATTTTAATTTGTTTTCTTATTGTATGCTTTTATGATCTTTTTCACAAGGGGGTGTCGCACTACATCATTTTCATTTAAGCGCACTATTCCAATGCCATCTATATTCTTCAAAATGGTAATTGCCGATTGCAATCCACTCCTTTGTCTTGCTGGTAAATCGATTTGACTGAGGTCACCGGTCACTACAACTTTGGCAACGGGGCCCATCCTAGTCAAGAACATTTTCAACTGCGTTTCTGTGGCATTCTGGGCCTCATCTAAAATTACAAAACAATTGTTCAATGTTCTACCGCGCATAAATGCCATAGGCGCCACTTCTATTACACCACTTTCCAAATAGCTTTTATACTTCTCATAGGGTATCATATCCAGCAAAGCATCGTAAAGAGGCCTCAAATAAGGATCGATCTTTTCCTTTAGGTCTCCGGGAAGGAATCCAAGAGACTCGCCCGCTTCTACAGCTGGTCTGCAAAGAATGATGCGCTTGACTTCCTTATTCTTTAACGCTCTTACGGCCAAAGCAACCGCTGTATATGTCTTTCCTGTTCCGGCGGGTCCTACCGCAAAGACAAGGTCTCTTTTCTCAACCTTTTTTACCAATTCTTGCTGATTCTTGGTACGCGCTGAGATCAATCTCCCTCCTTGGCCGTGCAGAATGAGATGGTCCTTTTTACTTCCTTCTTCCTCTGCACCTTCTACCAAGCGCTCAATTTCGCCCAAGGTCACTTCGTCATTCATTTTCAAGTAGCGAACTATCGAATCCAAGACTTTGATAAACTCCTCTAGATCCTCTTCTTCACCTTTTAATGTGATATTGTTGCCCCGTGATGAGATTTTAATCGCGGGATACTTGATTTTAAAGTGTTTGAAATAGCTATTATGTGGACCAAAGAAGCGTGCCGGGTTAATGTCTTCGATCAAATATTTTCTTTCTGCCAATGGCTCGTTGTTTTGTGTTAGGCGTTGTATTTTCGCCTGTCAAAATTAGCACAATTAGCTTGTCGGTAATAACATTCTTAAGCGATTTCGGACCAGACTCCTTTCTGACCGCTTCCTTGCGAGGCTCACTGCACAAATTGGGCATTGAACTACCCTTTTTAGAAATCAGCAGCAGTATTGAAGCTTTTGACATAGTTGAGGCTTCTTATCTCAGTTCAATGGTGTTCCAAGACTTTCCGTTCAACAGCATACATATACTCGCAACCAATGTAGTTGCCACATCAGTTAAAGGACATTTGGCAGCCAGCTATAAAGGTCACTTGTTTATAGCTCCAGATAATGGGGTCCTACCCTTAATCTTTGAAGGTAGTGAGGCGGAGTATTACCTCATACCGACAGAAACATTCGAACAAAAAATTGAGAAGCTATATGCACCATTCATTCAAAAGCTAATTAACGCTAATTTCAGCTTAGACCAAATTGCCAGTAAAGCGGATAAAATCAATACCAAATCCAAACTAGTTCCCGTTAAGGATGAGAAAGAATTGAGAGGAACCATATTGTTTGTAGATCATTTTGGAAATGCCTACAGTAATATTCACCGCTCTGACTTTGAATCCTTTGTAGAAGGTCGGACATTTCAGCTAAACCTGAGCCGGCACGAAAGGATACAGCATGTTTCGAACAATTTTGCCGATGTATTAGATGGAGATGCGCTGTGTTTCTTTTCTGATCACGACTATATGGTCGTTGCAATCAAGAAGGGAAATGCGGAACAATTATTGAATTTGAGAAAGTACAAACCGCTCATTGTAGAACGATTATGATATTACGTATTGTAAAAATGCATTTCAAAAGCGAAGAAGTAGATCAATTTCTAGACTTCTTTGAGACCGTAAAGCACAAAATTGAGGCCATGCCGGGTCTACTAAATTTAAAACTATATCAAGACAGCAATGACCAGCAATTGGTATTCACTCTGAGCTCATGGTTAGACCAGGCTTATTTAGAAGAGTATCGGAATTCAGAGCTTTTTGGACAAGTTTGGCCGAGAACTAAAGCGCTGTTGGCAGAAAGACCAGAAGCTTGGAGTTTGAAACTAAAGTAAATATTATTGTAAACCACATATGAAGACATTGATCAGACCACTAAGCCTCTTGTTTTTATTGGCCTTTGGCCTTTGGGCTAGCGCTCAAGTAGAAAAAATTGAGGACGCCATTGAAGATGAGAATTACCTAAGGGTTGTGAAGATCTCCGAAAAGAACATGGATGACAAGGAGCTCAAGAAAGACCCGAGAATCTATTATTACCATGCAATGGGTCTGTATGAACTATCAAAGGACGAGTTCTACTTTGAAGATCATCCAGAGGCAATCAAGTTAGCAGTAAGGTCGGTGTTCAAGGGATTGAAAAAAGACGATGACACCACTGCTATCACGCCCTTTCTTCGCTTTGTTGACGATTTAGTCGTGCGTCAAAATGAACTGGCTTATGACCAATATAACATCAACAAATATTCAAAAGCACATAAGATGTATCGCTACTCTTATGAACTGAACGACGACCGTATGGCATATTATATGATGGGCAAAACGGCATTGTTGATGGAGGATACGGCATTGGCCGAAAGTCATTACAAACAGCTGGTTAAGTGGTACAATCAAGACCTGGCTAATGATGACCGAAGAGCGCTACAGGAAGTTGATGTTTTCGCTTATTTCATTGATAAGTATTGGAAGGTAAAGAACTACGATTCTGCCAATTATTATTTGGATAATGGCCGTGAAATATTTGGTAGGGATAAGAAAATTGACTTCTACCAGAAGAGAATAGGTCTTGAACAGATTAACAGTATGCCTCCATCTGCACTGATGATGGAATACATCAAAAAGAATCTAGCATATTTTCCGACTGACACCAATTTCCTCCACAAAGAGAATGCACTCTACATCTATTTATTAAAGAATCACATCCTCAGTCAAAGATATATGGAGGCTGACACCATGCTTGGACAGTTCATCAATGAAAAAGTCGCCAGATCCAACCACGAGGATGTATTTCAAATGCAGCAGGGTGATCAGTTCATTGAGCGCAAACCGGAAAACGTGCTTTGGAAATTGACCGAATACTTCCATAATTTTAAACACCGCCTGTCTTCAACCTATTTATTGAACAAATACATACATATGACAGCGAGTTCTGATACTGCACCTGCTATTGCAGAAAGGTGGTTGGTTATTGCAGATTATACATTTGAATCTAAACCCATGCCTTTTGCAGCTTTTGTGCTCGCTGAGGCATTGGACAGCACCAACCAACACCCAGATCTCATAGCGCTGAGAACCAAAGTAATCACTGAACGCGAAGACCAGAAGTTGGCAGTGGCTGAAATGGGGGCACTCTACTCCTTAATGAAAGATGAGTATAGCTTTAATGAAAGCGGCGACAATCTGGAAAAATTGCAAAAGATTGGCGACACCTATTTAGATGTTCTGAGTCAGAACGTAATGTTCTCGACAGCCAAAGAGGTGATGGTTGAACTTCAGGCCTACGATCCGAACAAGGACTATGAAAAGCAGCTGGAGTATTTAGCCCGAGAGGATTTTTACCAGAACTATTTTCTCTCTAAAACCAAAGGAGTAGATGCAGAAGGGAATGAAGTAAATGCCTTTTTGTGGGACGGACAAATTTCAAGATGCGAGGAAGGAAGTGTCCCGCCAGAAATTCAGCAAAAGGTCTTAGATAGGATAAACTACTTTAGGAGAAATGCTGGCGTTCCAGAGGTACTTTTCGATGCTGCAACAAATGAGCTTTGCCAAAAGGCCGCCTTGATGATGCAAGTCAATAATCGTCTTGACCACAATCCCACAAGAAATTGGAGATGTTACTCTGAGGATGGAGTCTATGCAGCAAAGCACTCATTGTTGGTACAAAATGCAAATACAAGTATTGCGGTAACCTCACTAATGGCGGATCAGAAGAATCCTACTGTGGGAAACAGAAGGTGGTTATTGTATCCCAGTGGCCGCATATACGGACACGGTTCAACAGATAATGTTGCAGTTATATGGGCATTGGATGATTCCGGAACCACAGATACTGCAGAGTATATGGAAAAGCCAATTTGCTGGCCACCTGCTGGATACGTCCCTCAAATGATGCTCTTTAAACATTGGTCATTCAGCATGTATCAAAATCTGGATAGTGCAACAGTGGAAGTGGTTCAAGACGGCAAAGCCTTAGACCTTGAAATACAGAATCTTGTGGATGGATATGGTGCGCCAACTCTGGTTTTTACACCCGGCATTAAGAGGGAGAGTTTGCCGGAGCGCAGCAGCTTTGAAGTTTCAGTTACACTGTCAAACGGGAGTAAATATTCCTATACCGTTAAATCATTCAATTACGACCCCAGTAAACTTTAGTATCTTGCAGTTGCAACCATTTGCGTGATTGCCACGTCTTTAAGACGTACACCTGCTATGAATTCCACTAGAAAGACCCTTATTACATGTGCCATGCTTTGCTGTATCTCAGCTTTTGCACAGCCGGGTTTTATAGAAAACAAGGGGCAGTTTCATCAGGATGTTCGATATGAGGCCGACTTTAGTGAACATAGAATTTATTTGGATCAAAAGGGGTTTACAGTATTGCTCCACGACGAGGAAAAGTGGGAAGAACTTATTGAGCGCTACCACGGACATGGAGAATACAAGAAAAAACACAGTAGCGATTATCTCTCATTTCACAGTATTAAATACGAATTCATAAACGCGGATTTTAGCCGCTCCACGGGATCTGAGACCGCCCGTGAACACTATAATTACTTCATTGGTGATGACCCTTCAAAATGGGCAAGTGAAGTTTCCAAATTCCGCAGACTTGTCTTTCATGAGGTGTATCCGAATATTGACATTGAGTTCTTGGCCATTGATCAGCGATTTAAATACAATTTTATTCTCCGCCCTGGAGCAGATGTAAATCACATACGCTTTGTCATCAAAGGTGCCGATGAAGTTCTGACAGAAGAAGATGCCATTAGAATTAAGACGAGATTTGGTAGCTTTTCGGAAATCATGCCGGTTTCATTCCGATTGCTTTCCAATGGTGAAAAAGAGCAGGTACAATTTCATTATAAAACATTCTCCAATGGAGATATTGGCATAGCGCCAGGGCCAAAAAACTCCATGGAAGGATCCATGTTGGTAGACCCAGAACTGGTATTCAGTACCTATGCTGGTAATTCCGTAGATAATTTTGGGTTTACCGCCACATTTGATTCAGACGGCAATTTATACGCTGGAGGAATAGCAGCAGCCCCAAGTTTTAGCATACCCAATGGGCGATACCCTGTAACTGCGGGTGCATTTGATGTTAGTTTCAATGGCGGCGAAGCACGCGTTCCTGCCAATCTTGCATGTGACATTGCGATCAGTAAATACGACAGCACCGGATCTAGTTTGATGTATGCTACCTATCTAGGAGGAAGTGATGACGAGTACCCGCATTCCTTGATTGTCAACAAAGACCACGAACTCATTGTGTTTGGAACTACATATTCTCAGAATTATCCTCTAGCGGTAGTAGCACCGCAAATCACAAATAATGGTGGCACAGATCTAGTTATAACCAAATTCAATGCTCAAGGATCCTTGTTATTGGGGTCCACCTATTTGGGGGGTACATTGAACGATGGACTCAATCAATCTAGCTATACAAAATATTTCTATGCAGACGACTTCAGAGGAGAGGTCAATTTGGATACCAGCGGCTTGATCTACATTGCTACTTCTACTTCTTCTATCAATTTTCCGGTTACTGAAAATGCCTTTCAAAAGAACAAAAGGGGCGGACAAGAAGGGGTTGTGGCATGCCTCAGCAGCGATGTTCAATCCCTGCTTTGGTCTAGTTATTACGGAGGCAGTAAGGATGACGCCGTCTACAGCATTGATATTGCTCAAAATGGAGACTTATATATCAGTGGAGGTACGGCAAGTGACGATCTACCTTCTACAAGCGGTTCTTTAGATGCCACCTATAATGGCGGCAGAACAGATGGATTTGCCGCCCGACTAAAATCCGATGGCAAAGCCATTGTAAAATCTACCTATTACGGTACTTCTAGTTACGACCAAATCTTGCAATTGGAAATTGACAAGTACGGTAATGTGTTTGTGGTTGGCCAATCTGCTGGATCTGTAGCGACCAAAGGCAATGTGTACAAGAATGGCGGGAGTGGTCAGTTTATTTCCAAATTTGATGCAGATTTAGAAGAAATATTGCTTTCAACGGTATATGGCAGCGGCAACAGCGTTCCGGAAATTACTGTGAATGCCTTCTTGGTGGATGAATGCGATAAAATCTTTGTTTCAGGTTGGGGTGGAAGTTTATATGTTGGTCCACAAGCTAAGCTCAAAAATATGCCCATAACAAACGATGCTTTTCAGAAAACCACGGACGGTAATGACTTTCATTTGGCCGTTTTTAGAAAGGATTTCAAGGATCTGGTTTATGCAACATATTTTGGAGGGGACCTCACTGATGACCACGTAGATGGAGGAACAAGTAGATTTGATAAAAAGGGTGTCATCTATCAAAGCGTTTGCAGTTCATGCCCGCCAAGTAGCAATGGTCAGACCTCTCAAGTCAGCGATTTCCCAACTACAAAGGGTGCCTTTTCTGAAACAAACCTCTCACCGAGGTGTAGCAATGCTAGCTTTAAATTTTCGTTCGGTAACTTGAATAGAAAACCAGAATTAAAAGAAGAGATATACGAGGTATATGCCACAGACACCTTAAATTTTACATACCGAATCCACGATCCAGATGAAGACACACTAAATGCGTGGATCGATTATAGCGAAGACATTGGTAACAATTTCATTAATCGCCAAGAACATTATATGGGTGTGACGGATTTAAATGCCAGTTTTACCT
>JAHEKB010000075.1 GCA_024638525.1 Bacteroidota bacterium | reverse complement strand
TATGCTCACCTATCATTTGCTCAAGCAGGCAGGGCTGCGAGTCGGCTTAGCGGGTAATGTAGGTGACAGTTTTGCTCGTCAAGTAGCTACTCAAGACAGAGAATATTACGTTCTAGAATTGAGCTCTTTTCAGCTAGACGGAATGTTTGACACCAGGCTGGATTATGCTGTATTACTCAATATATCTCCTGATCACTTAGATCGCTACGAGAGTTTCGAAGACTATATACAGTCAAAGTTCAGGATTGCTCAAAATCAAGGCGAAGAACAAAAATTCATTTACTGCATGGATGACCAGATCATTCAGAATTACATCAAATCACATACCCATCATGGACATATGATTCCTTTTACTCTGAATGAAAAGGAGTTGGAAGAAGGAGCATGGGTCAGCGATGAAACCATAAACATAATACTTAACAACCCAAAGGTAAACTTTACAATGTCTATCAATCAACTAACTATTGCCGGAAGGCACAACACTTACAATTCTATGGCAGCGTCCATAATTGCAAACTCACTACTTATTAGAAAGGAGATGATCAGGGAGAGCCTCTCTGATTTTAAAAATGTGGAACACCGACTGGAGCATGTGGCCAAGGTCAAAGGCATAGATTTTATCAACGACAGCAAGGCAACCAATGTCAATGCCGCATGGTATGCGTTGGAAAGCATGAATAAGCCTCTTATTTGGATTGCCGGAGGAGTAGATAAAGGCAATGATTACGAGCTTCTCAAACCCCTGGTGAAGGATAAGGTTAGAATCATTATTTGCCTCGGCGAAAAAAGCATGAAACTCCATCAGGCCTTTAGAAAAGATGTGGACATGATGATCAATGCAAATTCGGCACAAGAAGCGGTTGATATCGCTTATAGTTTGGGCAGAAACGGAGAAACGGTATTGCTATCTCCTGCATGTGCCAGCTTTGATCTTTTTGAGAACTACCAAGACAGAGGCAATCAATTCAAGAGAGCAGTAAGGCAGCTGTGAGACGGCTATTTAATACATATCTCAAAGGAGATCCAGTAATCTGGATCATAGTTTTTATCCTCTCCATCTTCGGGATACTGGCGGTGTATTCTTCAACCGGAACCCTGGCCTATGTAGAGCGCGGAGGCAATACCGAATACTATCTCATAAAACACACTGCACTCTTGCTCTTTGGTCTGTTTGCCATGTGGTTGACACATATGGTCAACATCCAATATTTTTCAAGAATTAGCCAACTATTGCTGATCATTTCTGTGCCTTTATTGCTTTATACGCTCTTTTTTGGAGTGGAAATCAATGATGCCAAGAGATGGGTTAGTGTACCGGGTATTGGGCTTACTATACAGACATCGGATCTTGCAAAGTTGGGCTTGATCATGTTCGTTGCTCGGTTCATGGCAAAAAAGCAGCACCAGGTTCAAGATGTCAAGAAGACCTTCTTGCCCATCTTGGCCATAATTCTCGGTATTTGCTTCTTGATATTCCCAGAGGATTTTTCAACCTCGGCAGTTCTGTTCTTTACCAGTATGCTCATCTTGTTTATTGGGAGGATACCTATCAAACAGCTTGCTTTACTCTTTGGTATATGAGTGATAGTTTTTGGGGGATTAATTGCTATTGTATGGAATAACGATATAGAATTTGGTCGGATTGCAACAATGAAATCTCGTGTTGAATCTTTTGTGGAGAGTTCTGATGACGGAGGAACATTTCAGAATCAACAAGCCAAGATTGCTATAGCCAGGGGTTCTTATATTGGCAATGGTCCTGGAAAAAGCAGGCAAAAGAATGTACTTCCATCACCTTACGCAGATTTTATTTACGCCATAATCATAGAGGAATACGGCTCAATTATCGGTGGAATGGGACTGATTGCTTTATACCTGCTCTTGCTGTACCGCTCCTTTAGAATAGTTCTGAGAACGGATAACTCCATGGCGGCTCTTATGGCCATCGGACTGTGTTTGAGCCTTGTCATTCAGGCGTTCATTAATATGGGTGTTGCCGTCAATATTCTACCGGTTACTGGTTTGGCCTTGCCCATTGTGAGCAGGGGGGGTACCTCAATTCTATTCACTAGCATAGCTTTTGGAATAATACTTAGCGCCAGCAGAACAATTTACCCTCAGCGGGAACAAGCCAATGAAGAAGATTAAGCTTTTAATATCAGGAGGGGGAACCGGAGGACATATTTTTCCGGCAGTGGCTATTGCCAATGCTGTCAAGGAGAAATATCCCGAAAGTGAAATCACCTTTGTTGGAGCCAAGGGGAGAATGGAAATGGAAAAGGTCCCTGCAGCGGGTTATGTGATCCACGGTTTATGGATTAGCGGTTTACAGCGGTCAATGGATTGGCGAAACCTTCTTTTACCATTTAAATTGATTTCGAGTTTGTGGAGATCATTCATTCTAGTAAGAAAATACAAACCGGATGTCACCGTTGGAGTAGGTGGGTATGCGAGCGGCCCACTCAACTTTATGGCTTCGAGCCTTGGAGTGCCTCTATTGCTCCAAGAACAAAACTCTTTTCCCGGTCTTACCAACAAACTCTTAAAGGGGAAGGCGAAAAGAATATGTGTGGCCTATCCCAATATGGAACGATTTTTTGATGAGAAGAAGCTGGTATTGACGGGCAATCCTATTCGGCAAGATCTTCTCAAAGAAGTGGATCAGGCTAAAGCATATCAGCATTTTGGATTGGATCCAAACAAAAGAACAATATTGATCATCGGGGGAAGTCTTGGAGCGCGATCGGTAAATCAAGCCATTGAAAAAGCCCTTGATTTGATCGATCCCAATCTAAGCCAAATCCTATGGCAGACCGGCAAGAGTTTTCAAGCAAAGGAGGGAGTATTTGAATGGGGCAAGAGAACCATTTTTATCCAACGTATGGAGTACGCATATGCTATAGCTGACCTTGTAATTAGTAGGGCAGGAGCGCTTTCCATATCAGAGCTTTCAGCCTTGGCAAAGGCAGTCATTTTTGTTCCCTTGCCTTCAGCAGCGGAAGACCATCAAACAAAAAACGCCCAAAGCCTGGTTGAATCTGGAGCTGCATATATATGTGCAGATTCAGAGGTGAGTGAGAAACTGATGCCAATGGCTTTAGATTTATTGTCTCAGCCCAATGAGCTGGCTAAATTGAAAAAAGAGATAAGTGCATTTGCAAGGCCAAATGCTGCTCAAGAGATACTACATACATTAGAGTCCATCATTGAATAAGAGTTTTACATATTATTATTTCATTGGAATCGGAGGGATAGGCATGAGTGCATTGGCTCGATTTTTCCATGCCATGGGTAAAAAAGTTTTTGGGTATGATAAAACCTCCAGTCCATTGACTGAAACTCTTGCTCAAGAGGGAATGGAAATTTGCTATATAGATACACTGGATTCCCTGCCTCGACAAATTGTAGATAATCCGGAAGAGAGTCTGGTCATCTACACCCCTGCAATTCCAAGAGATTCAGTTCTGCTTCAATTCTTCGGGTCGGAGAACTATGCCCTTATGAAAAGGTCAGAAGTCCTGGGAATGGTTACCGATGAAACCATTAACCTCTCAGTTGCCGGTACACATGGAAAAACGACAACCAGTTGCATGCTTGCAGCCATATTTAAGGCCTCTGGACTAAAATTTACCGCCTTCTTGGGGGGTATATCTGCTGATCTCGATTCCAATTATTACCATCAGACGGCAGAGGGTGTTCACTATAGTATTTCCGAAGCAGACGAATACGATAGGTCGTTCTTAAAACTCAATCCGAGTTCAGCAATTATTACCTCAACCGATGCAGATCATTTAGACATTTACGGGAGTAAAGAAGAAGTACAAGACTCTTTTGAATTATTTGCTTCCAAAGTGATAGACAAAGATCTTTTGCTAGTTGCAAAAGGGGCAAACATCAATGCACATCACATCAGTTATAGTGTGGATGATGTTACAGCGGATTACTATGCCGAGAATGTGATTTATAGGGGCTCAGGTAGCAGTTTTGATTTGATGGAAAACGGTATGGTTGTCTTTCACAATCTCACGGTAAAACTGCCGGGCAAACACAATCTGGAAAATGCCATAGCGGCTTCGGTTCTTGCATTAAAGCAACAAGTAGACCCTGAGTCTATCAGGACAGCTCTTGCAAACTTTAAAGGAATTAAAAGGCGATTCGAATACATTTATGAAGATGATAAACTGGTATATATTGATGACTACGCTCATCATCCTTCGGAATTGAATGTGTTGATTGATTCCTTGAAATTGATGTATCCAGACCGAAAAATTACAGGTGTATTTCAACCACACCTTTACAGCCGTACCAAGGATTTCTATCTCGAGTTTGCTCGCGCATTAGACCGCTTGGATCATTGTATTCTACTTCCGATTTATCCCGCAAGGGAATCGCCAGTCAAGGGAGTGAGTTCATCTCTGATTCTGAATGAGATGCAGTTAGCTCAAAAGGTTTTATTGGAAAAGAATGATCTGATACCTTACCTCAGTTCTCAAGAAATGGAGATTCTGGTCACCATCGGGGCTGGGGATATAGATCGGCTTATAGAACCCATTAAGGAGGCATTGAATGGCTAAATTCGACTGGAAAACATATCTGCGTAAAATGCTGTACGTATTGGCATTGCTCCTTTTGGTTCTACTTCTGGTCTTTTTATGGGATAAGCAAAAACAGCAAATATGCGAGGCAATTGAAATAGAGATTGTTGTTCCACAAGACAAAATGCTCATAAACCAGCAAATGATTGAAGATAGCTTAGCGACTTGGTATCCTGGAGGATTGGTTGGTCTGCCTATAAATGGAGTTAACATTTTCGAGTTAGAGCAGCGTTTAAAGGCCATAGAAGCGGTTATAGATGCTCAGGTAAGTGCACAACTCAATGGAATATTGAGAATAGATCTTGATCAGCGCATACCCATTGTGAGGGTATATACCACTGAGACCACCTCCTACTATTTAGATATCCTAGGCCATAAAATATCAACCAAAGCCTATTTGGCTGCGCGAGTTCCTATTGCAAGTGGAAACTTAGGAGCTGGCATGAGTAAGAAAGTATACACCCTTGCTGCCTATGTGCAAGAAAACCCATTCGCAGAGGCCTTGGTGGAGCAGATATTTGTAACAGATGAGAAAGAACTCATTCTGGTGCCAAAACTACATTCACATAAAGTGATTATAGGCGACACCCTTGAACTCCAAGACAAGTTCGATCGCTTGCAAAAGTTCTATAAACACGGGATGAACAAAGTAGGCTGGAATGAATACAAGACCATCAACTTGAAATACGCTAATCAAATAGTTTGTAACTAACACATGGAAGAATCAAAAGAAAAGATCGTTGTAGGCCTGGATATTGGAACAACCAAGGTCTGCGCAATTGTGGGTCGCGCCAACGAATACGGTAAAGTGGATATACTGGGAATGGGTAAAGTTGCCGCACATGGTGGCGTTACTCGTGGAGTGGTATCGAACATTGACAAGACGGTAGCAGCCATTCATCAAGCGATTAAGGATGCGTCGGAGAAATCTTCCGTAGAAATTAAGAGAGTTCATGTAGGTATAGCAGGAGCGCATATAAATAGCCTTCAGCACAGAGGGATGATCATCAGAAATGATGGAGAATCTGAGATCGTTGCTGATGATCTTAAAAAATTGGAGAACGATATGTTCAAGCTAGCCGTTAAGCCTGGAGATCGCATAATTCATGTTCTTCCACAGGATTATTCTGTAGACGATGAACCGGGTATAGTTGACCCAGTAGGAATGGCCGGAGTAAAAGTAGAAGGCAACTTCCACATCATAACAGGCCAAATAACAGCAGCCAAGAATATTTATAAATGTGTAGAGAAATCTGGCTTGAAAGTGTCAGATCTAGCTCTAGAGCCCTTGGCTTCTGCTGAATCGGTTTTGAGTCCAGAAGAACTTGAAGCGGGCGTGGTTTTGGTAGACATTGGTGGCGGAACGACAGATGTCGCGATCTTCCATGAGAATATCATCAGACATACGGCTGTGATTCCCTATGGAGGAAACATTATAACTGAGGACATAAAAGAAGGGTGCAACGTAATGAAAGCCCATGCTGAACTGCTAAAAGTGAAGTTTGGCTCCGCTTTGGCCAATGAGCTTTCGGAAAACGAGATCGTCAGTATACCCGGAATAAGAGGAAGAGAACCCAAAGAGATCGCCATTAAGAACTTGGCAAGGATTATTCAGGCCAGAATAGAAGAAATTCTAGAATTGGTATACTATGAAATCAAAGCGAGCAATATGGAAAAGAAGCTCGCAGGTGGGATCGTAATTACCGGAGGGGGTTCACAATTGAAGCATATTGCACAATTGGCGGAATTTGTCACTGGATTGGATGCCAGAATAGGTTTCCCTACAGAACACCTTTCAAAGGGTATGGTGGAAGAAGTTAAGAGCCCCATCTACGCCACTGGTGTAGGTCTAGTGTTAAGAGGATTAGAAGATGCTCGCAACAACAGTAGTGAAGGGTTCAATATCGATATTGGACAGTCAGAAAAGTCCAAAAGAGCACTCTTTGACAGAATCAAAGATTGGTTGAAAGATGAAGCAGACGTAACAGATTTTAAATAATGATGAGTTTTACAGTAGATCTACCCAAGGAAAAATCATCTATCATCAAAGTAATTGGTGTAGGTGGAGGCGGCGGAAATGCCGTCAACCATATGTATCGTCAAGGAATTAGTGGAGTTGATTTCTTTATATGCAATACAGATTCCCAGGCACTTGAAAGCAGTCCTATACCCAATAAGATACAAATTGGAAATGAATTGACAGAGGGGAGAGGGGCAGGCTCTAATCCTGAAGTTGGCAGAAAGGCAGCGGAAGAAAGCCTTAAAGAGATCATCGAAACGCTTGGAGTAAATACGCAGATGGTCTTTGTCACTGCCGGCATGGGCGGAGGAACGGGCACGGGTGCTGCACCGGTTTTGGCCAATGCTGCAAAAGAAATGGGAATTCTCACCGTTGGGATAGTTACCACGCCTTTCACTTTTGAAGGACACCGCAGGGGCGATGCAGCTCATCAAGGAATTGCAGAAATGAGGGATGCCGTTGATTCTTTATTGGTAATATCCAACGATCGTATCAAGGATATCTTTGGCAACCTACCTATCTCAAAAGCCTTTGGTCATGCAGACAATGTGTTGGCCACTGCAGCAAAGGGGATTGCTGAGATCATCACCATTGCGGGAAGCATTAATGTTGATTTTGAAGATGTGAAGACTGCTATGACCAATAGTGGAGTATCTATTATGGGTATTGGATTGGCCGAAGGTGATGACAGAGCCATGCGCGCTGTCAATCAAGCCCTGAATTCACCTTTATTGGACGATAATAAGATCAATGGAGCCAGCGACCTTTTGGTAAATATCAGTTATGGAGATGAGGAAGCCACCATGGATGAATACGCGGCCATCAATGAGTATTTGCAAGAAGAGGCAGGTATGGATGCCAGTTTGAAATGTGGTCTTTGTCACGACCCTGATTTAGGCAGAACCATATCCGTGACAGTGATAGCAACGGGTTTTGACAGGCAAGAGAATAGATACATCAAGTCAGAAGAAGCTCCTGCAAGCGATGATGTAGAATTTGAAGTTACCCCCTTGGATCTGGATGAGGAGGATGACGAAGCCAGCAAGAAGCAAACCACGATTTTCGATGTGATACAGGAGGAGGAACAAGCGGCCGAAAACGCAACGGCGAATGAAAAGATCGTGGAATTGAAAAAGCGGATGCGTTACCTCAAAGAATTGAATGAGACGGCTGGCAAAGAAGAAGGTCAGGAAGAATTGGAAAATGTACCGGCCTATATCAGAAAAGGAGTAAATCTAGAGGAGAAATCTCACAGTTCCGACATTGAGATTTCAAGAACTTCATTGGTTGAAGAGCCCGATAAAAAGCCAGAGCTTAGGGAGAACAACAGCTTCCTACATGACAATGTGGATTAGTCAATTGAGCTTTGTGCTTGAGACTTAATCTCTTGAAGATAATCCTCGGGAAAATCAAGGCTTTTTGCCAATATCCAAAGGGCCTCCGCGTATTCAGAATTTCTACCTACCATTTGTTCAGCTGAGATAAGGTAGCAGACTGCATTCACTTTTTCTTCAGATGAATCTACAACAACATGTTGGGGCTTATAAGCTGACACCTCCTTTTGCTCATAAAGTCTTTTAAGATCCTTTTCTCCTATTTGCATTAAGATGCCATAGGTACTGCTACCCTTATTGGGTAAAAGGGAAGCTTTTTGACCAATTACTAATTTATGATGGGCAAGAACTGCAATTCTGAGATTCTTTATTTCAATTCCCATTGATCTTAACAAATTCACATCCATAAAGAGCCCATAGAAGAAAACTTCCATACGGGAATTTAATCTATTGGATTTATATCCATAGGCCAAATTAATTGGTGCAATAGAAAAGCACAGAGCACTTAATCTAAGTGCGGCCTAAAGAACTGGACCATTTTACCGATTACATCAGCTGATTGTGTAGTGTTAAAACCATGAAATGCAGGGTACTCGTGGTATTTATTTTCTACGCCTAAGTTGTTTAATTTGGCGTGAAGCAATTTGCTGTGGCTTAGCGGAACTATGGGATCAAAACTTCCGTGAAAAATGATGGTGGCTTGGCTGTTTGAAGATATATTCCAATAGGGGCTTACAGCTTTGTAAGCAGTCGTGTCCCAGCTTTGACCTACGTATTCGGCTAAGATATCTCCAACCTTGCCTCCCAGCCATATATTGGTGCTGCTGTACCATGCCCAGTCATTTATTATACTCGGCCCGAAAATATCCGCAACGCATCTGATATTGCTATTGTATTTATAAGCATAGATCATGGCCAATTGCGCTCCCGCACTTGCACCTACAATTGCCAGTTTAGAGGAGATTTTATACTCCTCTGTTTTACTGCCTAAATGCGCTACCATGGCTTGTATATCTTCCATAATCTCCTCGTGATGAATGCTGTCTTCATTGCTTGCAAGACGATAATTCATATTCACAATGGCAACACTGTCC